>JAEYUD010000075.1 GCA_023433685.1 Bacteroidota bacterium | reverse complement strand
GTGTAATGTTCAAACTCAGAAAGTCAGTGGATATCAGGTGCAAGCGTGAAGAGCTTTACCGGTTTCACCTGAACACAAACAATATCACGGTTATCTCTCCCCCGTTCCCGGTAGTATCAGACATTATAATGAGCAGCAATCCCTTGGCGAAAGGCGCAACAGTTGATCTCACGGTAAGTTTTATTCTTTTCAAAATGAAGTGGTTCCTTGAAGTGAGTGAGGTTCTGGAGAATTCCCTCGTAAGGGATACTCAGCTTAAAGGGCCATTCAAATACTGGGTTCACGACCATATTTTTGAAGAGATTCCGGGCGGAACAAGGATGACCGACGAGGTGAAGTTCATTCCACCGTTTGGAATTCTTGGCTTGCTTGCTCTTCCTTTCGTATATTTACAGCTTCATTTAATGTTTTCTGACAGACAACGTAAAACCAAAAAATATTTCGAAAGGTAATCGAGGATTGGATTTTCTCGCTGGACTTCATCCCAAGGCAGTACACTACCCCATCGCTTTATTGAGCATCTATCCCGTACTGATCTTGATCTACAATTTTTACCGGAATGAGACCCTCTCAAAGGCTTCCCTTTTATTGCTTGCCGGAGGTGTCGCCGGGGTAATAGTGGCACTTCTCACTGGAAACAGCGCGTTTCAGGAATTTATCGAACAAAACAAACAACACCCACAGATCAATATGGTCTCGGAACTGATCGAAGTTCATGAAGATTTCGCCACGGGCGTGGTTATCATCTTCAGTTTGAGCTTTGTTCTCCAATTCGTTTATTTCGTAAAAGCCTATATAAGAAAAGACACCCTCTCGAAATTTTTCATGAACGTGCCAAGGATTCTTCTCGCCCTTACACTTCTCGGTATCTACTTCCTGTATAAGACGGGCGAAATCGGCGGGAAACTCGTATTCGAGTACGGTGTCGGCACAAAAAATTTTCAGGTTCACTGATGCGTAAAATTATATTTCTCTCACTCCTGCTCCTTTCACACGCGGTTTTTGCCGGTGACCCGGGAGAAAGCAAGGCGAGGGGGTTTTTCTTTGGCGTCGGGGTTGGCCCCAGGGTTCCGTTCGGTAATTTCTCATCAAAAACCACGCTTGGGTATGGCTTCAATGCCGAGATATCATACGTTGACAATAAAATAATGCCCTACTTCCTCTTCGGCAGGATAGGGTTCGAGCAGTTCCCCGGCAGTCAGGACTACTACCAGGATACAGAGTTTTCGCATTACAGTATTCAATTCCTCCCTGTAACTTTTGGCGTGAGGCACTATTTTCCCCCGATTCTAAAGAATGTTTTTCTGCTCACCCCAATTGCTGAGGTTTCAGCTTCAATGGTGGTTTATCAGGAATTGCAGGACTTCAAACCCGGCGTTAACAGGAACAGCTTTTTGGAAGATGGTGTCAAACTCGGCGGAAGTGTCGGTTTCGGTATCTCTGCTTTCGTTCTCGAGATGATGGCAAATTACAATGTTTATAATGATAATCACTTCGTCTCCTTCGACCTGAGGGTGAGACTTCCACTTTACGTGTCGTTTTAAAAAGGATTAATAATATGGATCTTCAATTTCTGCTCTACTCTACGGATGAGAACATTGCCACTATTACGATAAACAGACCGGACAAACTGAACTCTCTGAATGGCGCGCTTCTTGATGAACTTGAAATGCTGGTCGATACGATCAAGGCCGACCCTTCCGTAAAAGTAGTGATCATCACCGGCGCAGGTGAAAAGTCGTTTGTCGCGGGCGCTGACATTTCAGAACTTGCCAGACTTTCCGTAAGCGAAGCGAAAACTTTCGCCCTGAAAGGTCAGAGGATATTTTCGAAAATAGAAGATCTCGGGAAACCGGTCATAGCCGCGGTGAATGGATTCGCCCTCGGCGGTGGTTGTGAACTGGCACTCGCCTGCCATATTAGATTTGCCTCAACCAACGCCTTTTTCGGTCAGCCCGAAGTAAATCTTGGCACTATCCCCGGATATGGTGGTACACAAAGACTGACCCGCCTCGTGAACACCGGGAGGGCCCTCGAGTTGATTCTGGGTGGCGACAGGATATCCGCGCAGGAAGCCCTTTCGATCGGTCTCGCGAACAAAGTATTTGAAAAAGAAGAACTGCTATATAAAACCATCGAATTTGCACAAAAGATTGCCTCAAAACCCACTATGGCACTCGGCTATGCCCTCGAAGCGGTTCTTGCCGCGGATGATCTGAACCTTGACGCGGGTCTTGATTTTGAGGCATCCCTTTTCGCCCTCTGCGCGGGCACGGGTGACTTCAAAGAGGGTACTTCAGCTTTCCTCGAAAAAAGGAAACCTGAGTTTAAAGGAAACTAAGATCAGCAGGAACCTTGGTTAAATTTAAACTTGCCCTGATCATTCTGCTCGCCGGAGCCTCGGTGGTGCTTTTTATTTTGCAGCACGAAGCCCCGGTGGTAAAAAAAGAAGCGCCTCCTACTGACTCATTGCTTGTGAAAAAGAGCATGACACAGGCTACGGTTGACTCGATTCTCGGAGCTGTGCAGTCTGAATACTCTATTCCCGACTCCCTCTTTGTAAAAAGCAAGAAGAAGAAAAAGCCCCACAAGTATCTGGTACCTGAAGACCTGCCACTTCCAACGGTACAGGCCGCCCTTTGGAGCAAATTTTCACTCTACGGGAATAAAGTAACCGCGGGTTATAATAAAAAGGAAAAAGGAACAGAATTTAAGATCACTCTCGGTGATTCCCTCTTTTCCTTTGTTCTGGGGGTGAAGAAAGGTTACCAGCGTACTACTTCCCACATTTCGATTGTGATCAGCGGATACGAAGAGGCCGGCGAGGAAGGGAAAAAATATTTGAGGGAGTATCCGGAGCCTTATGTGATGCTTCTGAAACCGACCCAAAAAGTTCAGGTTCTTTCACGTGATTTCGACGATCAAAACATCCCCTACGCTATTTTGGTTGGCAGTAACAGCGCTGATCTTGAGTTCAGCATTGAAGAAGGACACCCAAAAAAAAGGATTGAAAACACCGTCGCCGGGATGGTATCTGCTTTCCCCAACGCGGCATTCTTTTTCACTGACATGCAGTCATCTTTCGCCGGAAGCGTGATCTTCCCTTTCGTCAGGGAAAAATTTCAGGCAAAAAAGAAGAAACTGATCAAGTCGAACGTATTCATACCGGTGGAAGGCACTGATTCTTCAACTGTGGTTTCTTCTTTCAGGGAGCTTTATAGCAAGAACCGAAGCCGGGACGAGCTTGTTTTTATTCTTACACCCGAATCGGTCAGGTGGATAGAAGGCGAGATAAAGAGTTTGAGAAAAAGAGGCGTGAAGATCTCCGGCGACCTTGAGATCGCCGGAATAAAGAAAACGGAATCTACTCCCTGACTAATACCATGCCGCGATCGTTGATCTCAACCACGCCACGAAGAAGTGGTTGTGGCATCGATTTTATTATTTCATCCTTGTCGCCGACGAGGACGAACTGAAGATTCTCCATCAGTAAATAGCGATTTGCAGCGGTGATCGCGTCTTCAAGTGTTACGAGCCCGAGCTCATTTTTCACCGTTTCAAAATGATCAAGCTTTAAACCGCGCTCAACAATTTTACCCAGAAGTGCCGAGATCATATCGTAAGTCTCGAAACTGAACCCCATTCCCCTGATCATCTGGTTTCTGGAAAATTCGAGTTCTTCATCAGAGATTTTTTTTCTGACATCATTCATCTCTTTAAGCATCTCAATAATTGCTGGACCGGTATTCGCGGTATCAACCGAGGTATTCAGGAGGAACTTCCCTGATTCTTGCATCATATCTGTAGCGGAACCCACCCCATAAGTGAATCCCTTCTCCTCACGAAGGTTCTTCATCAATCTGCTGTTGAAGTGGCCGCCATATAAACCATTAACCAGCTTGAAGGCTTGATCTATACGGCTTGTTTCAAGGCATTCCATTGGGAAACCACCCTGTATCTCGGTCTGGGGGGAGTCTTTTCTGTCGAGAATGAAAAATCGCAAATCCCGGTGCTGAAAAGCAGTATCAACTTTTTCAGGCTCATGAATTCCCATTCTACCAAGGAAATGCGCATGAAGGGCTTTCTCAACTTCATCATACCCAAGATCTGACACAACAGTGAAAGCCGGTTTAAGAGGTTCGATCCTCTCGGCGTGAAAGAAAGTTACATCTGAAAGGGTTATTTCCTCTATCGATTCTTCAGTGGCGATCGAATGAGCATAAGCGTTGGGCCTCCCCTGAATAATTTTATCAAGAAGAATCCACGCCATTGCCTGGGGATGCTGCTTGAACTGTTTTATCCGGTTCCTTACCCTGTCACGCTCCCTCTCAAAATCATCATTTTTTAGGTGGGGGTCGTAAATTACATCTGACATGATCTTTATCATCAGATCAATGTTATCGGAAAGTCCGCTGATCCTTACCTGAAAATGGTCGTAAGTTGCAAAGATCGAGAGGCTCAATCCCTTGCTTTCGAGCAGGGCACTCAGTGCGAGAGAGTCGAGTTCACCCGCGCCCTCATCAAGTAGCTGAGAAGTAAGATTCGCGAGCCCTTCACCTCCCTGGGGATCAAATTTTGAACCGGCTTCAACAACGAAAGTAACCACCGTTATCGGTAATCCGGGTTTTTGATGGAAAATCACCTTCGAACCGTTCTGTAATACTTTCTCCTCAAACTTTGGAAAGACGAATTCCCTCCCCTCAGAAGGCACGGGCGCGGATGATCTGTTTAAATTTGTCATTTTTCACCTCCCGGTACTATCAAAAGCCGGCTGGAATTTTCAGTGGTGTACTTCCTTATCGTCGCGAGCATCTCTTCCGGCGAGATCGAGTCGATGGTCTCGAGTATCGCGTTCATATGATCGGGGTCGCCGGTGTAAAAATTGAACTCATTCATCCGGGAAGCGATCCCGTTCACACTCTGTAAACTGTAAATTGCCTGCACCTTGTAATTGTACTTGATCCGTTCCATCTCCCCGGGCAGCACTTCGCTGTTTATCGATTTATGAAGCGCGTCAATTATCTCTTTCTCCATCTCGTCAGGCTCAAATCCCGGTTTCAACGTTGCCTGAAGCAAATTCATACCGTGATATTTGCCGGTGTAGTTCGAGAAGGAAATTGTCTGAAGTGACTCATCCGTAAAGACGAATTTCTTGTGAAGTCTCGAGTTTTTTGATGAAGTGAGGAAATCACCCGCCAGTGAAAGGGCAACATCTTCCCTGGAAAAGGCCGTTACTGAAGGCCAGGCAAAGATGATCTTGGGCAGAAAAACCTTGTCGATGTATACTTCCTTCACTGTTTCCGTCAGGAAGTATGGCTCAACCATCGCCGGTGGTTCAGGTTTGGGCGAGCCTTTTATTTCACCAAAATATTTGTTTACCAGATCCTTCGCCTTCTCTTTGTCAATGTCGCCATACACCACAAGTGTGGCGTTAGAGGGGGTATAAAAAGTTGTAAAAAACTCTTTAACGTCATCAATTCCGGTTGAAAGTATATCTTTCATGTGACCGATCACGGGATCACGGTAAGGATGACCTTCAGGATAAACGAGTTTTGTTATCTTTTCAAAACCGAGACCGTAAGGGGCGTTATCGTACCTCTCAAGTCTCTCGTTCTTAACCACGTCTATCTGATTCGAAAGTGTCTCTTGCACAAGCGCCGGGAGAAACCACCCCATCCTGTCTGATTCAAGCCAAAGCCCGAGTTCAAGATGAGAGGAAGGAAGTTTGTCGTAATAAACTGTGCGGTCGTACGTGGTATTGGCGTTCAGGTTTCCACCCGTCTCCTGAACATACTGGAAGTGCATCCCTTTCGGAACGTTAACGGAACCTTGAAACATCATGTGCTCAAAAAGGTGGGCGAGTCCCGTTTTTCGGTGCCCCTCGTTGGCACTTCCAACATGATAAAGCATGTTGATCGCCACAATGGGATTCTGGTCATCTTTTCCGAGAATTACTTCAAGTCCATTCTCGAGAAAGAATCTTTCATAATCTGATTTAATCATAATTCCCTCATTAATGAAGTATTTTGAGAATTCTGTCTCCTCTAATTGAACCGAGCAATCTGAATAGATCGCTGAACGGGATGGTATTGTCCCACGAAAAAAGGACAAATATTGCTTCACCCACGATCATTTTTCTCGATACGGGTCCCCAGAATCTGGAGTCGGAACTGTCATCACGGTTATCACCCATCATGAAGAAATAGTCTTCCTGAAAAGTATATTCGGTTGCAGGTTTGCCATCGATGTAAACCACACCGTTCTCAACTTTCACCACTTCCTTCTCAAATTCCCTGTTGATGAAGTGTTGCCAGCCGATCGCTGTCTTTGGGTCGAGTTTTATCTTAGCCCCTTTCTTCGGGACAACAAAAGTACCGAAATTGTCGGGATTCCAGTTCTCAATTCCCGGAAACATATAGGGCGCGATCCGCGGATCATTCTGTGAGGCACCATATTGAACATGGGTCGGAAGTGGTGCCGGTTTACCGTTTACAAAAACCACCTTGTTACGAACTGTTATTGTGTCACCGGGCAGGCCGATACATCTTTTAACATATTGAATGTTAGCCTGATTGGGGGCAAATTCCCCTTTTTCACCGGGGAAATCGAAAACAACTATGTCACCCCTGTCAGGATCCGCGAAAATATCCCAACGGAAATGCGGTATCTTGATCTCGGTGTAAGGGATGAACTTGGGTGAGTTTATACCATAGATGAACTTGTTAACAACCACAAAATCGCCCACAAGAATGGTGCTCTCCATCGAAGGGGTTGGAATACGGGTGTTCTGAAAGAAAAATGATATTATAAAAAGCGCGGCTATAAAGGCTTGAAGAAGCGACTTCAGCTCTTTTTTAACATTCAAGTTCTGTCTCCAAATTAAAATTTAAATTTACGAAATCAAGGACTACCGGGATGTTTAAAGAATTTTGACCTAAGGTCTCAACCCCTCTTCTTCAACGATGTCAAGAGTACGGTATTAACAGTACCGGGGTTTGCTTTCCCCTTTGTCTCGCGCATCACTTTTCCCACGAAGAATCCGAGTACTTTATCCTTGCCGGAGAGGTATTCAGCTACTTGAGCGGGATTTTCATCAAGCAATTTTTCGATAATTTTCTCAATTCCGGCTGTATCCGATATTTGAGTAAGTCCTTCTCGGTTAACAATATCAGCGGGAGAGGTTTTTTCTGCGAGCATTCGCGCGAAAACATCCTTCGCTATCTTGCCCGAAATCACTCCCGATGCCACCAGTTCCACAAGCCCGGCAAGTCTCTCCGGTTCTATCGCGAATTCTGCCATCGTTATTTTCTGCTCGTTAACCACACCCATTACATCGGTCATTATCCTGTTGCTTAGCTCTTTAAAGGCGGTGGTATTTTTCGCCGCGGCCTCGAAATAGGAGGCAATCTCCGGTTGTTGGGTCAAAACCGACGCGTCGTAGTCAGGGAGTCCAAATTGTTCAATGTATCTTTTCTTTTTTGCCGCGGGCAGCTCGGGCATCGAAGCTTTCACAGTTGAGAGCCATGTGTCATCAATATCGAGAGGCCTGAGGTCAGGATCAGGGAAATATCTGTAGTCGTGAGAATCTTCTTTAGATCTCATCGGTATCGCGACACCTTTGTCGGCGTTCCACAGAAGTGTTTGCTGCACAACCTCTTCGCCGTCTTCAAGAAGTTCGATCTGGCGGGAAATTTCAAAATTGATCGCCCGCTCCACATTTCTGAAGGAGTTGATATT
>JAEYUD010000060.1 GCA_023433685.1 Bacteroidota bacterium | reverse complement strand
GGTCACAAGATTGAGCAACTTCCGCAGCACTTCGCTGATATGAACGGCTGGGAAGAACTCGCTCTCTCGGTTAAAAAAGTGTACGACCGCATCCCGGGGAAAGACACCCTCTCCGTGCTGATCGTGGCTAACAATTATGGCGAGGCGAGCGCGATAAACGTGCTCGGAAAAAAGTATGGACTTCCATACTGCACAACAGAACACAACAGCTACTGGCTCTGGGGGGTGCCAAAAGAGAGCTATGATTGTTATATCTCGATCGGCGACTCGGAAGACGACGTAAAACAGTACGCGGTCGACCCGGTTCTGATGGGGGTTCACACCTCCCGCTACGCGATACCTTATGAAAACGGACTGAACATCTGGGTGGCATACCGCCTTAAGTACCCGCTGAAGGATCTCTGGGCGAAAGCCAAAAAATACATATAACTCGGGATGCCAAACTAACTCTTGATTATTAACGAATTTAACTGTATTTTTGCAGACTGTTTATTAATCAAAAAGGTGAACGATGGGCAAAGGCGACCCAAAAACAAAAAGAGGCAAGATCTTCAGAGGATCCAACGGTAAGTTCAGACCGACTCAGAAGAAGGTTAACAGAGAGAAACTGGAAGCCGCGGCTGCTAACAGCGAAGCACCGGCAAAATAACTGTTTTTTTGATCTTTTTGCAGTACACAATAGTTTCGGCTTATTCTGTACTGCTTTTCTGTTTTAAATAAAGGATTCATTCCCCCTGAACGGTAAAAACTGCGTTATTATCACGTTCTACAAATATACCCGGATAGAAGAACCGGAAGAATTTCAGCCCGTGCTGCTGAACTTCTGCCTCCAGGAAGAGATCCGCGGAAAAATTTACCTCGCCAACGAAGGGATCAATGGTTCCGTCTCCGGTGACAGGCACAAAATAGAAATATTCAAAAAATATCTTCAGACTTTCCCTTTCATTGGTGAAGTGGTGTTCAAAGAAGACCCCGTCACCGAAGCTTGCCACACAAAGATGTTCGTAAGAGTGAGAAAGGAATTGGTGAATTCCGGCGCGAGGGAGATAGACCTTGCCCTCGGCGGTAAAAGGCTCTCACCCGAGGGACTGCTGAAAATGTACGAGGAAGGGCGTGAGTTCGTAATCGTTGATACCAGAAACTGGTACGAAAGCAGGATCGGCAGGTTCAAAAATGCTGTCACCCCTCACATCGAAAACTTCCGCGACTGGCCCCAAATAGTTGATGAACTCGCGGACATCAAAGACAAAACCGTTATCACATACTGCACCGGCGGCATAAGATGCGAGAAAGCCTCGGCTGTTATGGTCGAGAAGGGCTTCAAAGATGTCTATCAACTCGATGGTGGAATAGTTTCCTACCTCCACAAATTCCCCGATACCTATTGGGAAGGGGGCATGTTCGTTTTTGATGACCGAAAAGTGGTCGAGGTGAACACCAGGGAAGAACTTAAACACATCGCCAACTGTGAGCATTGCGGCAAACCCACTTCCAAATACATAAACTGCCATAATCTCTCATGCGACAAGATATTCGTCTGCTGCGAAGATTGCAGAAAAGAGTGGGACTACTCATGCAGCAGTGAGTGCAAGAAATCGACCGACAGAAGGGACCGCTATTACGATTAGGTTTCACCTCACGGTAACTCTTCTACTTTTTGCCGCTTTCACTCTTAACGCGCAAGACACCCTTAAGAACTTCCACCCAAACGGAAGTATCGCCGAAGTTTTCGTAATGAAGAACAAGGTAAGAGATGGCCTCGCTAAATTATACAACCCGGAAGGGGTTCTCATAAAAGAGATACCCTATGTTTCAGGTAGAGCGGAGGGTGTTGTAAAAACATATCACCCGAACGGGATGGTTGCAGAATCGTACCAGATAACCGAGGGAAGACGGAACGGCTCCTATGAAAGTTACGACTCACTCGGTGTCCTCGTCACCAGCCTGAACTTCTACAACGGTCTGATCAAAAAAATCGAGCCACATAATAATCCCGCTCACAGGGATCATGAAGGCGCTGAGAATAAACATGAACTCGCCCGGGTGAAACTCACCGGCGAAGAGACTGCCCTGCTTGAAAAATACCGCCCTGTAATACCCCCCGGCGACCCGGCTGTATATCCCTTCAGCGATGAACCCGCGAAATTCCTTCGTGGTGAAGAGGAATTCTATTCAAGGCTCTTCTATCCAACCCGCGCGATCGACGACGGACTTGAAGGTACGGTTGTGGTTAGAGCCCTGGTAAACACCGAAGGAAGGGTCGACTCGCTCAATGTTATCCAAAAACTCGGATCCGGCTGCGATGAGTCGGCTGCCATTACCGTGCAATATACCGAATTTATCCCCTCAAAGATCAAAGGAAGAGCCGTTAACGCATGGGTCGAAATTCCCGTTTTTTTCCGGCTCCCCAAGACCGCAAACTGAACTCACTCCAGATTGAACCTTAGTGCCTCAAACCCTTTTCTTATCAGGGGCGAGGTGATCTCCCCCTTTATCACATAATTGTTGAATTCCCTTCTTAAAGGGTAGTTTTTCCGCAGTTCATCGAATCTTACACCCCGGGCTTCCTCTTCAAGAAGTGATGCCTCACCCATCGCCCGGGTGTCGTTTGAAGGCTCATACACTGATGTCAGTATCCGCTCCACGGTCTTCTCGAAGCTCCCTTCATCTCGGAACATTATCTTATTATCAGAAACCTGAGGGAAGTGCGGCTGCCACTTCCTTTCAACCCCGAGAGAGGCACAGAGGGCATCATAGACCATCGTGGTGCCGTTGATCTTCCCTTCCAGCGAATATCCCGCGACATGCGGAGAGGCAATGAACGACCGGTCGAACATCGCCGGCATGAACCGTGGTTCACCCTCCCAGACATCCATAACGGCAGTGAGACCTTTGGCTTCAACAACCGGAATGAACGCGCTATTGTCGATAACCTCGCCGCGTGAGGCGTTTATCACTATCGCCCCCGGCTTAATAAGCTTCATCCCGGCGGCGTCAAGCAGATGGAAAGTATTGTCGGCTCCCCCCCTGTTCAGGGGAGTATGAAATGTTACAATATCAGCACCGAGAACATCTTTTAACGGTGTGAATGCCGTACTTCCTTCAACCCTCTCCCTCGGTGGATCGCTGGTAAGAACATCAAACCCGAAAGCCCGGGCTATCCGCTCAACCCGGCTCCCGATGTTACCGCATCCCACGATTCCCAGGCTCTTCCCCTCGAGAGATACCCCCTTGGCCACCGCGCTTCTGAATATAGCGGTAAAAACATACTCCGCCACCGCGTCTGAATTGCACCCCTTTGCCGAAGTGAAGCCAATACCCCGGGAGAGGAGCCATTCAAGGTCGATATGATCAGTGCCGATGGTGGCGGTTCCTACAAATTTTACGGGGGTTCCCTCCAGAAGCTCACTGTTAACTTTAGTGATCGATCTTACCACGAGAGCGTCAGCCTCGAGCAGCAATTCCCTTGTTATCTTTCTTCCGTGGTATAAATATGTTTCACCAAGGGTACCGAACGCTTCCCCGGCGCTTTCTATGTTTTCATCTAAAATTATCTTCATATTTCTTCATTTATCCTATTTTGGAACTGAAATTTAAGTAAAACCACCCCCTCCAAAAAAATAATTACTTAAACCTGTTTTTTATCAACTTAATTCAACTTAATTTTCTTATATGGTTTTTAATTCTTCAACAGAGTTGGCAAAATGAATTTCGATATTATGAAACACAGCGGGATAAAAGTATTCCGCATCCACAGCTCCCGGGCTACATCAGCCATCGCGCCGGAGTTCAGAACGCTTTTAATCGATGAAATAAACAACCATCCGAATGAGACGATCGCTGTTGATTTTTCAAAGGTCGACTATATAGACTCCTCCTTCATCGGCTCGCTTGTGGCAGCTTTTAAGG
>JAEYUD010000233.1 GCA_023433685.1 Bacteroidota bacterium | reverse complement strand
CTTGGGAACCGCTCGATCATCGGTGATGCCCGCAACCCCGAAATGCAAAAGAAGATGAATTTGAAGATTAAGTACCGGGAGAGCTTCAGGCCGTTCGCGCCCTCGGTGATGTATGACAAGGTGCACGAGTGGTTCGATATCGACCGGGAAAGTCCGTACATGCTCCTCGTGGCAAATGTCCGTGAGGAAAAACAGAGGAAAATGACGGAAGAGGAGTCGAAACTGTGGGGTATCGACCTTCTGAACATTCTTCGTTCCGAGATTCCGGCAGTCACACACGTTGATTATTCGGCAAGAATTCAAACTGTTCACCCGGATGATAACAAGCGGTACTATGACCTCATCAGCAGATTTTACGGCAAAACAGGCTGTCCCGTAATAGTTAACACCAGTTTCAATGTGCGCGGCGAACCGATAGTTGAGTCACCCCTTGATGCTTACAAATGCTTCATGCGTACCGAAATTGATGTTCTTGTGCTTGAGAACTTTGTCCTCTTCAAGGATGAACAACCGGCTTTTCACGATGATATTAAATGGCAAGAAGTCTATGAGCTTGATTAAAGATGTAAAAAAAGAAGTTAAAGAACTCGATCTGACGCCCAGGGCTCTCAGGCGTGGAAGCGCGACATTGGGAATCACTCTTTTCCTCGCCGGTTTTCTTCTTCACCATTACTCAACTTACGCGCTTACAGCACTTGCTCTTCAAGTGTTCGGCGTGTTTCTCGCCGTTGTTGCCTTTTTCGCGCCACTAAAAACCGTGGATGTTTACAAGGCTTGGATGACATTCGCGCTTGTTCTGGGGTGGTTCGTCTCGAAGGTGGTTTTTACACTTGTTTTCTATGTTGTCGTGACGCCAGTGGGATTCGTTGCTAAGGTCTTCGGGAAGGAATTTCTCGACCTCAACTTCAAAAAGAAACGCGACTCATACTGGGTGAGAAAGCCCGACAACCACAAAATCAATTATGAAAAAATGCATTAGGAGCCTGAAATGGGCAAAATAAGAATTATTTCACAGTACCTCAGCTTCCTGAAAGAGCACAAGAAGTGGTGGCTGATGCCGATCGTTATCCTGATCATCTTTATCGGCGCCATCCTTGTCTTCGCTAAAGGAAGCCCGTTAGCGCCGTTTATTTACACGCTTTTTTAGAACTTAAGAACTTAAGAACTTGAGAACTTGAGAACTTAAGAACTTGAGAACATAAAAACCTGTAAACCCCCTGAGTTCTTAGATTCCTAAGTTCTTTAGTTCCTAAGTTCTTTAGTTCCTGAGTTCATAGGTTCCTGAGTTCATAGGTTCCTGAATTCTTAAGTTCCCAATAACCCGTAAATAAGCAGGGTGATGACCACTGCTCCGAAGATGTTGATAATGAAGCCCGTCTTTGCCATATCGGCGATGTGAAGTTTGCGGGAGCCGAAAACTATGGCGTTCGGGGGCGTTGCAACGGGCATCATGAATGCCATTGAGGCAGAAATTGTTGCAGGGAGCATTAGAAGTAGTGGATCGATCTTCCACTCGATCGCGAAAGCAGCGAGGATAGGCAAAAATATCTGAGCCGTCGCGGTATTTGATGTAAGTTCTGTTAGAAATGTTACAATTATCGAGATGGAGAAAATTATAAGAATAAGTGGCATTCCTGAGGCAAAATCGAAGCTTTTACCGATCTGCTCCGAAAGTCCGCTTTTCACAAAACCTTCAGCCAAGGCAAATCCGCCGCCAAAAAGCAGGATCACATCCCATGGGATATCCTGAATAACCCATCCGTCTATTATTGTTCCCCTTTCCCCTTTTTCAGATTTTTTTGGAATTATGAAAAGTATCAGTGCCGCGAATATTGAAACCGTTCCGTCGTCAATAAACCCGGATTTCGGAAAGAGGTTCGACCACCCCGGTATCACAAAAGCCCCGGCCTTTATATCCTCCCTGAATATCCAGAGTAAAGCTGCAGTTGCAAATACGGTGAGGATCACTTTTTCTTCGTACCGGGTTGTGCCGAGTGCTTCGTACTCCTTCCGCATTATTGATCGGTCGATCACGAACTTGTCATCACTCTTGAACAACACTTTTGTAAGCAGCCACCAGACGAAAACCGTAAGCACCACCGCGAGGGGAAAGAAATAAATTATCCACTGACCGAATCCCACGGTAGGGTTGTTGGGGAAAGTTTGAGTGTATATCCGCTGAAACACCAGATTTGGCGGTGTTCCGATGTATGTTCCGATTCCGCCGATCGATGCAGCATACGCGATCGAGAGCATCAGTGCTTTTGAAAAATTTGAAGTGGCGGCTGCGCCGTGTTCATCCTCCATTTTTGAGACTATCGCCATCCCGATTGGGAGAAGCATAACAGCTGTGGCGGTGTTTGATATCCACATAGAGAGGAAGCCGCCCGCGGTCATGAATGAAAGCACTATGGTCGATGGGCTTTTGCCGAAACGGGATACCAGGCCAAGCGCGATCCTCCGGTGGAGGTTCCACTTTTCCATCGCCAGCGCTATGATGAATCCGCCAAGAAACAGGAAGATCGTTGAGTTTGTGTAAGCCCCCGCGGCGTCTTTTCCGCTGATCACACCTGAAAGGGGGAAAAGTACCAGTGGAACAAGCGATGTTACCGCCAAAGGTACCGCCTCCGTAACCCACCAAATCGACATAAGTATCGCGATTGCCGCGCAGAACTTCGCGTTATGAGGCATCCCCGAGATCAGTATGAAGAGAATAAAGGCGACAATTCCCAGAAACAACCCGGTTCTCTTAAACCTGTAACTCCCAAGGAATCTTGATACTCCGTCGGTCTCCATGGCGGAACCTTTCAAATTGATGCTTTGCAAAAAATCCGTAAGTCGATACTCAAATTAGTGAAGATTTTGTATTAAGAGGCTTAACGGTGGTGCTTGATACTGTGAGAATTGGCCGGTTTTCAACTTATAAGTTTAAAAATTTCCTTAATTTTAAACTTATAAGTTTAAAAAATGAAGTAGACAATATTCGAATGACCAACAAAAAACGCAGATTATGGCACTGGTGGGTGATCGCGGCAGTTCTGACGCTGATCACCGGTTACTACCAGAGGGTTACGGGACCGACATACGATAAAAAGATAACTTTCGTCAGCAAGGGGGTTGAATACAAGGTGAAACTTCCCCGCTCACACGGTGATGAGAGCGACTGCCCGGTCGTGCTGCCTGTAAGTGATACAGGTGTGACAGCGAAACTGATGTGGCGCCGCTTCAAGATGGATGAATCGTATAATGAAGTCGCGTTCCAGAGGAAAGACTCCACCCTCCAGGCATTCCTCCCGAAACAACCGCCCGCGGGAAAACTTGAGTACTCGATCGTCCTCTTTGACAAATCCGGGAAGGGTGATCAGATCACAGGTCACGAGACCGTGGTGATACGCTTCAAGGGGCATGTGCCGCTGTGGCTTGTTCTGATCCATGTGGCTTTTATGTTCGCGGGGATGTTGATGTCGAACATTACAGGGTTCTACGCAATAATAAAGCACGAATCTTTTAAGAAATACGCGTTAATCACCGTGGTTGTGTTATTCACCGGCGGACTGATATTGGGTCCATTAGTGCAGAAGTTCGCGTTCGGTGTTTTTTGGTCGGGGATCCCATTTGGGACTGACCTGACCGACAACAAGTTGCTCTTCTCGTTCCTCTTTTGGTTGGCGGCTTGGGCATTAAGCATCAAAAAGCCAAGATACTGGCTCGGAATTGTAGCCCTTGTGGTGCTGTTGATAATGTACTACATCCCCCACAGCGCGATGGGCTCGGAGTTTAATTACAAAACCAACACTCTTGGTACTTCCAGGCAGCTAAGGGATTAATCGGTTATCGCAAGGGTGTTCATCAGCCAGTGTTCGCCCTGAACTGAAAAAACCGCGAAATAGAGTTTCGATTTCTTCTCCTTGAGCGAAGTCAGTCTGCCAACCACGGCTGCAAGCTTTCCGGATGAACAGTAGAAAGTACCGAGTCTTTCGATCTTTGTGACGTATCTCAGTTTTTTCACCTCGTCACCGGCTTTATTGAATGTGCTGTTGTTCAGATTATTTGTAACGCAGATAAAATCGTTTGGCAGCACATCCCTGTTCAATTTACCGTTTAGGAAGTCATTCTCAAATGATTTGTAGAAAGAATCAAACTCCTTTCGAGTCTGCGCCCTTCCTGAAACGGGTGAATTGATCAGCATGTCGGCATTAGCGCCCGTATAAAGATCGTTCGTCTCACCCCCTGCATCAAAAACCACTTTATAGCCACCGGTTTCCTTTTTCCAGATGGTATAAAATCTCCCTTGGGAGACAATTGAGTTATCCTTTTTCGATGTAAGAAGATAAACACCTGTCGAGAGGGCGAGGTCACCTCCTTCGGGGGCGACAATGTAGTCGGGGTACCACTTCAAAATGTTCTTTTCCTCCTCGGGCCGGTTTTGGTACAACGGTTTACCGGCAACGAGTTTCTCTTTATTGTACATAACGGAAGTGTCGCTCAAGAAGGTGAGAAATGCCTTTTTGATCCCTGATTTAACACTCAGTTCCGAGAATTGCAACTCATTCATCGAAACAGCCACATTTGCCGGCTGGGCAAAAAGCGTACCGGCGACCAATGCGAAAAGTAAAATATAGCAGCGCATAAAAAATCCTTTTTATCAGAAACCCATAATAAACACCGTTTGTCTAAAAATAAAATCGATCATCCAAAATTGGAAACCATGAAGATTCTTTTTGATAAATTTGCAGCTATAATTTAATACATGGAGTAAAGCAGATGAACACGCGACTTTTTCTATTGTTCACAATTCTTTCATCAACTTCCATTTTCGCCCAGAATGACGACTGGTTCGAGTGGGACGACTGGAATTTCGGCTGGAACTACAAGAAGCCATACATCTCCGTTTCATACGGAATGTCTGACAATACTTACTACGGACTCCCCGGTTCGATAGCCAAAACCGGAAACATCGAGGCAAAACTCGGTTACACGCATGGATCGCAAGGCTTTAAGAGAGCGATGTTTGAGAAAGAGTCCGGACTCTTCTTCGGCAAACAGGCTTACAATATCGGAAGAACCACTGATGGTAACGAGATACAGACCTCCGCGTGGAAGTTCGGTTTTGAGAGCTCAACCGGTATACCTTACAACATCGGCAACGTAAAGATACTCCCCTTCCACAGTCGAGGCATGCAATGGACATACATGACAGTGGATACCTTCAACATCTCGGGTGTTACAAGAGAGACGATGGATCTTTACAACGAATCGATCCGGTTTGGTAACAGGTTCGAAGGTGGTCTGAAGTTCAGGGTTGCGGAGTCGGTAGAGCTTGGCGCCGGCTTTCAGCGCTCGATAATCTACCCGAGGCACATGTTCTGGTATTGGGCGGGAAGTTCAGTGCTCGAGGAGATCGGACAGGGATTGATCGACGAATTTGTAGCCAAAATTTACAAATCGTCACCCGCGGCCTCTCCGGTAGTTTACTTCTTGCTTAAGAATGCACTCTCGTACGGTGCGTTTGAATTGAGGAAGCAAAACATGAATTGGCCATTTGAAACGGCACCCCCGTTTTTCTCCGACACATATAAAGTGACACTTTCCTTCATTTTCTGATTTTTATAATTGGCGGTGGTTCGATAACTTTGAGGTTCAATTATTTCAGGTTATGAACCGCCCTTTTTCTTTTCAACTGATCATGATCGTGGTTTTCCTTTTCGCGGGATGCGCGTCCGTACAGGCGGTCCGTCCCGGTGAAGTGAAAGATTACGACACCTTCACATCCGCCATCACATCCGCTTTTACAGAGAAGAGGGAGGCCGACGGGCTGTTTCTGAAAGAAAACTTCAAACAGTGGTACGCGCAGATGATCGAGAAGATCACCCTCGTGCTTGTCGACCCCGGAGCTTCGAAAATGGAAAGAGATGCGGCAACGGAACTGTTTTACTGGGCTGAATCGTTGGGAAGAATAAAAGAATACAAGGAACTAAAATGATATCAAAAGAACTGCTGAGCATCATGTGCTGTCCGGAAACGAAAGCCGATCTGGTGCTCGAAGGAGACTTTTTAATTTCAACTGATCCGAAAACGCGCAGGCGCTACAGGATCGAGAACGATATTCCCGTTATGCTCATTGATGAATCAGAGGTAATGGAAGTGGAGGAGTGGAAAAAAATAATGGAGAAAAACGGTCGCCCGACCGGTGATCAGATGAATTGAGCCCGAGTGGTAAGCCCATCCCGCAGGAGTGTGTTATATTCTCCCTCACCGATCTCAACCGCGCCGAACATCTTCAGGTGCGGGTTCATTAGCTGCACGTCGAGAAGGACGTAACCCCGCTTAATGAGCCTTTCTATAAGTTTAACCAGGGCTATCTTCGAGCCCTGGCTTTTTTTTGTAAACATCGACTCTCCAAAAAAGACACCCCCAATAGATATACCATAAAGCCCTCCGAGGAGCTCATCCGCTTGAAATACCTCATAAGTGAAGAGGTAGCCCATTTCGAAGAGGTTCCGGTAAGCGGCTTTCAGATTGTCGTTTATCCAGGTTTCCAGGCGATCGGCGCAGCCGTTAAGCACACGGTCGAGATCATCATTGATCCTTACTTCATAGGTACCCGTTCTCATTATCTTCTTCAATGACCGTGGCACGTTGTAGTTGTTCAGGGGAATGATGGTACGAACCTTGGGGAGGTACCAGTTCACCTCTTCCGAGTCACGGCTGTCAGCCATCGGGAACGCCCCCATCGAGTAGAGTTTAATCATGTTTCCCGGGGTCAGATAGAGATCGAATGACTCCGGATCACTCATCAGCCTTCAGTTCCAGTCCGATGATATCAAAACCTTTGATCGATTCGCGGGCCGCGAACGTGATCCCGATAAGCACAAGGATCATGCCGATGACAAAGAAAATGATCGAAGCGATTCCGAAATTTATCAGTTCCGCCCCTCTTACAACGAGGCCAAGTCCGATCCAGATGGAGGTGATCACAAAACTGCCGACGGCAAGCGAGTAGCAGACAACCGCGTTCCTGACGAAACGGACTCTCTCGTAAAGGTAGGCTAACTGTTTGGAAATGCTGCCAATACGCACCTGATCGAAGTACTCAAAGTCTTTTGTATCTGCCGATCTGGCGTATTTTCTTTTCTCTTCATTCAGGATTCTGATTCTCCCCACGACGAGTGAATACTTGTTGTTCATGCCGAGAATAAGAAGTCCGCACGCGGAGATCATGATTCCCGGGGCGAGCATTGCCGATATAAGTGATGCTACTTGTTCCATTTTAGTCTTTGTTTTTAGTTAAACCGGTGCGTAAATATAACAATTGCCACTGAGACCGGAATTCAGCGCCGGCAAATTGCATTCTGAAATTTAAATATTAATATTGTTTTGTCGATTAAAACAGTTACGGAAAATGGAAAAGAAGATACTGGTTGTTGATGATGAACCCGAGTTGAGAAAGCTTCTAGCGCGACTTCTGGGCATGGAAGGCTATCAAGTAATTGAGGCTGAAAGTGGTGATTCCGCCTTGAAGAAGATCAGGGAAGAAGACGTGATGGTTGTACTCAGCGACGTAAGGATGCCCGGCACGGGAGGTTTGGAGCTTCTAAAGAAGATAAAGGAGTTCGACCCCTCGATCGAGGTAATAATGCTCACGGCATATGGCAGGATCGAGGATGGAGTCGAGTCGATAAAACTTGGCGCGTTCGACTATATCACCAAAGGTGATGAAGACAACAAGATAGTACCCGTGGTTGACCGTGCTTTCGAAAAGATCTCGCTGAAGCGGAAAATCGAGCAGCTTGAAAAGCACATCGCGCGGAAAGGGAATTTCAATCTTCTCACCGGGAGCTCGGATTTGATAGCCCGGGTGAGGGAGCTTGGTGAGAAGGTTGCCCCGAGGGACGTTCCGGTATTGATAACAGGCGAAACGGGTACGGGGAAGGAAGTTCTTGCGCATGCCATCCACACCGGCAGCAAGCGGGGGAATACTCAAATGGTGGTGATAAATTGTGCCGCGATCCCGCGTGAGCT
This sequence comes from Bacteroidota bacterium, assembly GCA_023433685.1. Taxonomy (GTDB): domain Bacteria; phylum Bacteroidota; class Ignavibacteria; order Ignavibacteriales; family Ignavibacteriaceae; genus UTCHB3. The sequence goes on along the minus strand of JAEYUD010000233.1, from coordinate 11,699 downwards.
GATGGAGTCCGAATTGTTCGGATATAAAGCAGGTGCTTTCACAGGCGCTGTCAGAAACAAGAAAGGGCTGTTCGAGGAAGCCCACAACGGAACCCTTTTTCTTGATGAGATAGGAGAGCTTGACGTGGCTGCGCAATCGAAACTGTTAAGAGTTATCGAGACAGGCACTTTCATCAAGTCGGGCGATACACAGCCTGTGACCGTGGATGTAAGAGTGATAGCCGCAACCAGCAGGGAGCTCGAAGAGGAAATAAAGAAAGGGAATTTCAGATCAGACCTTTTTTACAGACTTAATGTTTTCCGGATCGAACTGCCTCCACTTCGTAAAAGACCGGGTGACATCAGGCAGTTAACTGACGATTTGCTGGCTGATCTGAACCATAAGAGCAACTCGACCATGGTATGTGATGAGGAGGTTTACAAAGCACTCGAGGGTTACGATTTCCCCGGTAACATCCGCGAACTCCGCAATATTCTTGAAAGGGCGATGATACTTTCATCCGGTGACCGGATATCTTTGCGCCACCTCCCGCCCGATATTGTAAAAAGGAAGCAACCCTGCCCCGCTGAAACCCGGCTTGAGGAGGTTGAGAGGGAGCATATATTGAAGGTGCTCGAAGAGTGCGGCAACAACAAAGCCCGCGCCGCCTCACTTCTTGGAATAAGTCAGGCAACCCTGTTTAGAAAACTTAAGGAGTTTACAAAATAACCGGTTAAACCACTATCAAATTGAGAGCCTCACCATCTCATTTTGAGAGGGTAAGGCTCGATCACCCCCGAAATCCTGCTTAATTCCCCACTTTATTCCCTTGGCACGCTTTTAGCGTTATACCTCTTAAAAATGGAGGTGTGAGATGGCAATCATCTTTTTAGTGGCTTTGTCATTGTTCTTTTATCTGCTCTACGTTCTGATCAATCCTGAAAAATTTTGAGACTGTCATGTCAGTTGATATAGCCACAATGGTTGTAATATTTTGCGCGGCACTTGTTTCCGCGATTCCGATGGGAAGATACATCAGTCACGTGTTCAAGGGAGAGCCGGTTTTCACAGATTTCATGCGCCGGCTTGAGGAGAGGATATTCAGGTTCTGCCGGATCGACGCTCACCATGAAATGAACTGGAAGGAAAACTCAATTGCCCTGCTGAAGCTGAATCTGGTTTTCTTCCTGTGGGGTTTTGTACTGCTCCTTGTTCAGGGGGTGATACCGTTCATGAACCCCGACGGCAAGTCCGCCCTCGACCCCGCCCTCGCGTTTCACACTATAGCGAGTTTCGTAACAAACACCGACCAGCAGCACTATTCCGGTGAAGTCGATCTCTCACACTTTTCACAAATTATGGTCATCGGGTTCCTCCAGTTTGTCTCGGCGGCAACCGGAATTGCAGCCTTTGGACTTTTGCTTGTGGGTTTGAAGAAAAGGGCATCTCATGAAATGGGGAATTTTTACCTCTATTTTGTAAAGAGTGTCACGCGGATCCTGTTGCCGGTCAGTCTTGTGGTAGCGTTCTTTCTTCTGATCCTTGGCACACCCAACAATTTTGAAGCGACCCAAAAATTCGTAACACTTGGTGGTGACTCAACCGGGGTTGCCATGGGACCTGTTGCCACGATTACAGCGATCAAGCAGGTCGGCACCAATGGAGGTGGGTTCTATGGCACCAATTCAGCTCATCCATTTGAGAATATAAGTTTCCTCACTAACGCGGTAGAGAACTTCGCGATACTTCTTCTGCCTCTGGCATTGGTTTTTACTTTCGGATACTTTCTCGATCAGAAGAAGCTGGCAAAAAGTTTTTTCATTATCATGACCGTGATCTTTATCAGTTTTACAACCACCGCGGTGATTTCCGAGACCTCCGGTTTACACCCGATGGAGGGGAAGGAGGTCAGGATCGGAACGGTGCTTTCGGCATTCTGGGGTGTTTCCACCACTTCCACCTCAAACGGTTCAGTAAATTCGATGCTCGACAGCCACCAACCCATATCGCAAACCGTTTATCTTGCCGACATGATGGTGAACGCCATCTACGGAGGTGTGGGCGTGGGGATGATCAACTTCATTCTTTACGTTGTACTCGCCGCGTTTATCGCGGGACTTATGGTCGGGAGGATGCCTGAGTTCCTCGGTAAAAAGATAGAGGGGAAAGAGATTAAAATAGCAGTTCTCACAGTGCTGATCCACCCTGTTCTGATACTTGGTGGTACGGCGATCGCCGTCGTTTTCGGTCCGGAAGCGGTTGGAGGTCATGCCTTTCACCAGTTTTCCAGGGTGCTGTATGAATTTACATCCGCTGCTGCCAACAACGGTTCAGGGCTTGAGGGGCTCGCGGATAACAACGTGTTCTGGAGTATCTCAACAGGTGTGGTAATGCTTCTCGGGAGGTACATTCCGGTTATAGGCCCATTGGCAATAGCAGGTTCTTTCGCGGCGAAAAACGTTGTTCCGGCCTCAGCCGGTACACTTGACACTTCCGGGGTTTCATTCTCATTGGTGATCTTTGGGGTCATAGTTGTAGTAGCTGCACTTTCATTCTTCCCGGTGATCACCGTCGGACCCCTCGCCGCGTATCTGGGATCCTGGTAAAGGAGAATTACAATGAATACAGGATCAAAAACAGGATTGTTTAACCGGGAGATGTTCCTCGAAGCCCTTCGGGGTTCGTTCATAAAACTGAATCCCGCGACATTGATCAAAAATCCGGTGATGTTCAGCGTTGAGGTTGGAACAGTGATACTTCTCGCGATGATATCGGGGAAGGTACTTGGATATTCCATCGACAGTTCACCTGTTGGGTATGACCTCACGATCGCGTTCATTCTTTTTGTAACCGTGCTTTTTGGCAATTTTGCCGAGGCGCTTGCCGAATCAAGAGGAAAAGCACAGGCTGCAACACTAAGAAGGACAAGGGAGGAGACCCCGGCGAGGAAGGTGCTGCCTGATGGCACCATTTCGATGGTTAACTCATCCCTGCTTGTCAAGGGGGATGTCTTCATGGTTGAAGCAGGTGAGATGATACCGCTTGACGGCGAAATAACGGAAGGAATGGCATCTATAGACGAGTCGGCAATAACAGGTGAATCAGCCCCTGTGATACGGGAGGCGGGCACCGACCACTCAGGGGTAATAGGAGGCACGCTGGTCATCTCCGACAGTATTAAAGTTGTGGTAACTTCCGGCAAGGGGGAGTCTTTCCTTGATAAGATGATCGCTCTGGTTGAAGGGGCGAACCGTCAGAAAACGCCGAATGAGATCGCGCTTACCATCCTGCTTTCGAGCTTTACGATAATTTTTCTTGTTGTTACGGTCACCCTCTATCCTGTCAGTGATTCCCTCGGTTTGCCAGTCAGCGTTACATTTTTGGTCGCCCTCTTCGTCTGCCTTATCCCCACAACAATTGGCGGGCTCCTCTCCGCGATCGGAATATCGGGGATGGAGCGGGCGTTAAGAGCAAATATAATTGCCAAATCGGGGAAAGCTGTTGAGAATTCAGGCGATATTGATGTGGTGATGCTCGACAAGACAGGCACGATTACCCTCGGCAACCGCCGTGCCACGGCAATTACACCGCTTGAGGGTAATGACCCGGGAACTGTCGCCCGGTATTCGCTCCTCTCTTCACTGGCTGACAGCACACCCGAGGGAAGATCGATAGTCGATCTCGCCGGGGGCCCAACCACGCTTCCCGATGGCTCGGCGTTTATTCCATTCTCTGCTTCCACCCGGATGAGCGGGGTTGACCTTCCCGACGGCACCACGATCAGAACGGGGGCGTGGTCAGCCATAAGGAACTTGATAACTGATCACGGTTCAGATCTTGTTATCGAAAAACTCTGCTCCGAAATAGCCACGCGGGGTGGCACCCCCCTCGTGGTGGCATATAACAGGCAGGCTGTGGGGGTTATTCATTTGGAAGATATAATAAAACCGGGGATACGTGAACGGTTTCAGCGACTAAGCAAGATGGGGGTGAAAACCGTGATGGTAACCGGCGACAACCCGCAGACTGCCGCATGTATCTCCCGCCTCGCCGGGGTTGATGATCACATTGCCGAAGCAAAACCGGAAGACAAGCTCAATTATATCCTCCGCGAGCAGGCAACGGGCAGAATGGTGGCGATGATGGGTGACGGCACCAACGACTCACCCGCGCTTGCCCAGGCGGATGTCGGGGTGGCAATGAACTCCGGAACACAGGCCGCGAAGGAGGCCGCGAACATGGTCGATCTTGATAACGACCCCGCCAAGCTCCTCGAGGTGATAGAGATCGGAAAGCAACTTCTGATAACCAGGGGTAACATCACCACCTTTTCGATAGTGAACGATGTAGCGAAATACTTTGCCATTGTACCCGCGCTTTTCGCGGCAGCAGTTCCGGGATTGAAGGTTCTCGATATTATGGATCTTGGCAGTCCGGCTTCGGCAGTTCTTTCCGCGGTGATCTTTAACGCTCTCGTTATTCCGGCACTCATACCCCTGGCACTCAAAGGTTCACGATATAAACCCCTCGGAGCCTCAGCCCTGCTCGTCAGGAACCTGCTGGTCTATGGAGCGGGTGGACTTCTGGTCCCTTTTGCCGGAATAAAGTTAATTGACATTTTGATAACATTTTTACTCTGCGGAGGCTGAGATGATCTCTTTTCATTCCGATCTCAAACTTCACCTTTCAATGATAGTTCTCACTGCACTGATCTTCCCGGGATTGGTGTTTATTCTTGGGCTCTTCTTCCCGTCAACCGCGGGAGGTGAACCGGTTTACAAGAACGGAAAGGTTGTTGGCTTTGTTGCCATAGGGCAGGAGTTCCGGTCACCCCGCTACTTCCACAGCAGACCATCTGCTTCGGGGTATAACGGAGCGGGGTCTTATGGCTCCAACCTTTCACCCGTTGACACAACATTTATGAAACAGGTCTCTGAAAGGAAATCCCTCCTTGAAGCCGGTAACACGGGTGATATCCCTGAAGACCTGCTGACCGCTTCAGGCAGTGGGCTCGACCCCGATATCTCCGTTGACGCGGCAGTTTTTCAGATAAAGCGGGTTGCCCGGGAGCGGAAACTTCCTGAGAGCGTGGTTACGGGCCTTGTCATCGAAAACGTTGAGCCTGTTATTCCCTTCCTTCACGCGAGGAAAAAGGTAAACGTGCTGAAACTTAATCTCGCGTTGGACGGCATCAACGGAGGGAAATAAAATGTCAGGCGACCGCCCGGGAGCTTTTCACTTCATTGATCTTCTTAAGGAGTCGCAGCGGGGCAAACTTAAGATATACACCGGAATGGCTGCCGGGGTGGGGAAGACATACAGAATGCTCGTTGAGGCGAAGGAACTGCTCGAAAACAACATCGAAGTGGTGGCTGGATTCATAGAAACCCACGGCAGAAAAGAAACCGCTGAGCAGATGGCCGGCATCCCGGTGATGGGGAGGAAAAAAGTGTTTTACAAAGGGAGAGAGCTTGAAGAGATGGATCTTGAAGCAATTCTCGTTCAGCATCCGGATGTGGTTCTGGTTGATGAACTCGCTCACACCAACATCCCCGGCTCGATCAACGCTAAAAGGTGGGAAGACGTAATGCAGATGCTCGAGGCGGGCATTAACGTGATAACCACGATGAATATACAACACCTTGAGAGCATAAACGACAAGATCGAGAAGATAACGGGCATAAACATTTCAGAACGGGTGCCCGACATCGTGATCAACCGGGCGGATGAGATCGTTAATATCGATCTGACGGTAGAGGGGCTGTTGCAACGACTCCGCGAGGGGAGAATATACGAGGCCTCGAAGGTGGAGGTCGCTTTCCGTAATTTTTTTACACCTGAAAAACTTCTGCAATTGCGTGATCTCGCGCTGAAGGAAGTGTCGCGTCAGCTCCAGCGCAAGATAATCAGTACCATACCCGGAGGAAACCGCGATCAGATAAAAACCGTGGTTTCTGCTATAAGTCTGAACTACAGATCAGCTAAAAAAGTGATAAGGGGCTCATCGCGTGTTGTCTCGATCTACAATTCCAGGTGGTTCACGGTCAACGTTCAGGAGCCCGGCGAAGAACCCGAGCGGATAATCCCCGAACTTCAGAGGCACCTGATGAACAACTACAAGCTCGCCATGGATCTTGGGGCGGAGGTGGTGCAGCTTAAGGGGAGGGAACCCGCGCTCGAGCTCGTCAGGTTTGCGGTTTCAGTGGAAGCCGCGCTTATCGTTATCGGTAAACCCGCTTTTTCGTTAAGTTACAGGCTCAGGCTGAAAAATTTCTTCAGGGAACTTGTCAGGCTGACCGAAAAAAACAACATTGATATTTTAATGGTCTCATCAAATGCTGACTCTAAAAAGTAAGATCGTCGCCGGATTCGGATTGCTCTTTCTGCTGATCCTTCTAACGGGACTCTCGGGTATCTATTTCATTAATCGCCTCGCGAACGAAGCCAAAGGTACGATAGTGGATAACTATCACTCGGTGGGGTATTGCATGTCGATGTTCGACGCGCTTGACAGGATCGCGGGGACAGAAGCACGTGTGACGAATTCCGAAAAGGGACCGGGGGCGGGTCAAATTGTTAACGCTCTTGATGACTTCAGGCAAGGTTTTACAAAGGAAAAACAGAACATCACCGAGGAGAATGAAGCGGCGCTTGTTCAGCATCTCGAGAGAGAACTTCAGTCGATGGTTAAGGCGCTTGACAGGCTTAATCAAAACGGGGGGGACGCGGAAGAGAGGGACTTCAGAGCAGCCGCGCTTCAGACGAGAAATGTTGTCTCGGCAATTTACGATCTGAACATGGAGGCGATCACAAGAAAAAATGAAAAATTAGTCTCAACCGCCACAGAAGTGACCCTTTGGAAGATAACTGCTGTTGCTTCAAGCGTGGTGCTCGCGCTTCTGTTTATGATCGCATTCCCTGGCAAGATAATAAAACCGCTTGTGGAACTTACCGCGAAGATCAGACTGATAATTGAAGGGAAGTATCACCAACGGATCGATATAACCACAAATGATGAAATTGGAAAACTTGCCACTGCTTTCAACGAAATGGCGGAGAAGCTCGAAGAGTATGAGGCTCAGCACTATGACCGGCTTATATTTGAAAAACGCCGGATCGAGGCACTCGTTGAGTCGATGGAAGACGGTGTCTTTTTTGTGGACGACAGCGGCAAAGTGGCGCTCGTAAATTCTTCAATGACCCGGCTGACGGGTATGCAGCGGGATGAGATCACCGGCAAATCCCTTGATGAACTCGCCGGTAGAAACAATCTTATCGGACTTTTAAAGGGGAGGGTTGCCGCGGGAGACCAGAAGGATGATGAGCCCGGCATCCCCTTGCGGGTGGTGATAGACGGCGAAGAGCTCTTTTTTAATGCCAGGGTGGAGCATCTTGTGAACTATTCGTCGTATTTCAGGAAAGAGGTTTTCACCGGCACTTTGATAATAATGCAAGACGTTACCCGCTATCAAAAAAGGGACGCCGCGAAAACCAATCTGCTGGCAACGGTCTCGCATGAATTCAAAACACCCCTTTCTTCGATCAACCTCTGCCTTAAAATGCTTGATGACAAGCGAACAGGCAGCCTTAATGATGATCAGAAAGAGTTGTTAAAAACCCTTCGGGGGCAGAGCAACCGCCTCTCGAGGGTGATAAAGGAGCTTCTCGAGTTCTCACAGATCGAAACAGGTAACATCAGACTCAATATCGGGAAGATCAACCCGACCGACATCCTCGAGATAAGCGTTACGGCACTTATGTTCAACGCCTCGGAAAAAGAGATCGAAATGGTGACCCGGATCGAAGAGAGTTACCCGGTGGTGCTGGGTGATATCGAAAAATCGGTGTTCGTTTTTGTCAATCTGCTTAACAATGCTATCAGATACACTCCATCCAGGGGGCAGATCGTTATGTCGATAGTCAAAGATGGTGATTTTGTACGGTTCAACGTTGAAGACCGGGGACCCGGCATTTCGCCCGAAAACATCGAAAAACTTTTCAAACGTTTCTCTCAGATCGAACAGAGGAGTGGCAAGGGGTGGGGGTTGGGACTCGCCATAGCGAAAGACTTTGTCACAGCCCAGGGGGGCAATATCGGCGTAGCTTCAGAACCCGGCAAAGGGAGTGAGTTCTGGTTCACACTCCCTGTTGCTCAAAGTTAATTTCCGCTTCTTAAAAGCCGAATTTCTGAAGGCCCGGGAAGACGAATCCGAGTGATCCGATTATCACATAGAACGCCACCAGCAGACCGATCGAGAAAAACACATATTTGTTGGTATCTTCACTGTTCGAGAGTTTTGCCATCCCGATACCGCTTAGATAAGCAGCCCACAGTTTCACCGGATCAAGGATCGAAAGATATGATTTCAACGGGCCCTTGTCGATCCCGATAAAAGATGCAACCGATGTATCGTTTATCATCTTCGAAAGGAGAAGGGTTATAATGGTTGAGATCACCATCCCTCCGATCGCGAGAAGGGCGGGGAGCGAATATGTTATCATCACCCCTTTGTAGGTAATCGGACTCTTCAGAAGTAGTTTGGCGAATAAGAGGTATATACCGCTCGAAATGAAAAATATAATGAACCCGCCGATAAAGATGGGAACACCGATGAAAACATATCCTATCGGCCCCGACATCATTTTCTTCTGCTGATCCATCGCGGATTCAAACTGCTTGATCTCTTCGGCGCTTTTGTTGTCTTTTTTCAACTGCTCCAGGGTTTGCTGCTTCTGTTTGTTCCACATGTCGTCAGCCACCTGGGGATCAGTGAACTTCAGGATCGTGAAAAGAGCCGCTGCAGCAAGCATCATAACCATTGGAAGCAGCCAGTCGGATGTCTTCAGTTCAAATTTCGCGATTGATTCAAAGGTTGCCGCCGGGGCGGTTATCACTCCTGTGAGCTTGTCAGTAAATGAGAGTTCTTCAGTTAAAAGCTCATCTTCACGGTTGAAATCGTTTTCCATTTGGGTCTCGTTCGTCTATTATAAATGATAAAAAATGTAAACCACAATGTAAAAATATGAAATTAAAATTCCGAAAAAGAATCAGAGGCAGGTTTGGTTCTTTAAAAGTCGTTTTGAGCCCGGCACGTTTGTCGACAAAAAAGGGACGTTCGTCGAAAATATTCCCCCACGGAGAAATTGGAGCAAATAATTGCGACTGAAATCACCACGATATGATGCGCAAAAACAGTAATTTTATTCTGAAAATTAAATATTTGTGCATTCTGATTAAACCATGTGTCAAACAGGCATGTCAAAAAGGTTGGATCATCAATGTTATTATCAACAATTCTTTAATCACAAGGAGGCCAAATGAGGCAAAAGATCTCATTGTTAACTCTTGCATTGGTATTGTTCGCGGCGCTTCCGGTTTTTGCCCAGTTGGCACCACCGGATAGCCTTAAGGCAACCGAGGTCAGCTCCTTCCACAACAGCTATGTAAAGCTTGAGTGGAAGTATGCCATGACTCCATCATCGTCAATGATCCGTTTCAAGATATACAAGAAACACGTTGACAGTACAAATTTCGTGGTTATTGCCAGCAACCTGAAAGACAGGAAGTTTAACGATGTCCGTGTTTTCCCGGGCGCCACTTTCGAGTACTATGTAGTTGCATACAACAATAACTCAACCAGCGATCCATCGGCAACGGTAAGCATTACCCTTGCTCCTCCGCCACCACCTCCCGCTTACGGTCTTATAACCGGTACGGTAGTTGACGCGAACGGCGCACCAATTGCCGGCGCGATGGTTAAATCATTCTCGCAGACAGCACACTATGACATGACAGCCAGAACCGACGCGAACGGTGCCTTCAAGATGAGGGTAAAAACCGGTTCATACTTCCTCTGGACGTCAAAACCCGGTTACTTCGGCGAGTATTATGACAACGTGACTTCGCTTGCCAACGCCACCCCTGTTGTTGTTACTGACGGCGATTCACTCGTGCTCGCTATCGACCTTGCTTCGTTCGTTCCACCTGCCACTTACACCCTTTCAGGTAATATTACCAATGATCAGGGTGCCCCGCAGAGAGCCGAAGTGTATGTTTACAAGGTTAGAGGCGGCAACTATCACTGGATGGTAAGGAGAACCTTTACTGACAGTCTTGGCAACTATAGCGTTCCTGTTAAGCAGAACGACACGGTTGTGGTTTACGCGAAAACCATGGGTTTCGTTTACTATCCCGAGTTCTACAACAACAAACGCACAATTGCCGAAGCTGACAAGATCGGTATCACCGGAAATGTTACCGGTATCGATTTCGTAATGGATCCCCTCCCTGTTTATGCCAACGGTATTACCGGCGTTCTGGCTGACACCGCGGGTGTTCCTGTTACCGGTTATGTCTCTGCCTACAGGGTTGACAACACTTCCTTTGGCAAGAAAACCTTCTCGGTTCATACCGATTCACTCGGCGCTTACGCCTTCGCCAATCTGGTACCCGGAAAGTACGTTCTTTTTGCCAAACCACAGGGGAGCTTCTTCCCCACCTGGTTCCGTTATGATGGTGCTCAAGCCTGGAGAAGAATTCAGGCTGACTCTGTAATGGTTGAGGAAGCAGCTGTTGTTAACGGCATCAACTTCACAATTCACGCGAGACCCGACAGCGGTTTTGCCTGGGTATCAGGCACGGTTTCTGCCGGACTTGGTGAAGCCGGTGTTGAAGCATTCGTTTATGCCATTAACGACATGAATGAAGTTGTTGGTTTTGCCATGACAGACCGTAACGGAAAATTCGTTATCGACGGTATGTATCCTGGTGAATACACTATCGTTCCCGACAGGGCTGACTACTCCGGTGCTGTTACAGCCACTGCTGTTATTGGCAATGGCAATTACAATCCGTTTGTAAATGTCAGACTGCAGAATGATTCTCCATCCGATGTACAGGAGGGTTCAGTTGTCACAGGATACAACCTTGCGCAGAACTTCCCGAATCCATTCAACCCGTCAACTACCATCCGTTTCTCGATTCCTGAATCAGGAAACGTTACCGTGAAGGTCTTCAACATTCTTGGTAAAGAGGTCGGCACGATAGTAAGTGGATTCCATCAGGCCGGAACATACAATGTAGTGTTTGATGCTTCGAAACTCTCCAGTGGCGTTTATCTCTATCAAATAGAGGCAGGCAGCTATAGGGCAACGAAGAAGTTCACACTGCTTAAATAATTGTGATCCGCCTGAGGCGGAATGAAGTGTTTCCGGTTAATAACCGGTAATAATTTAAAAGCCGCTTCTCTTAAACAGGAAGCGGCTTTTTTATTGGGGAAGCGTTGCTGTTTTAGCTCTTTGGGAGTCTGATAATGTACCGTGCTCCTTTGCCGAGGGTGAGTTTTGTGCCGCGTAGCCACGGGTTAAGATATCTGACCGTTTTGTAGTTCGTACCGTTTTCAATGGCGAACGAGGCAAGATCATTTATGGTTGATGAAACTTCAACTTCCCGGTAGGGTGTGGGTTTCCAGTAATCATTTTCCGTGAGGAGGTAGCCGTACTTTGCAGGGTCTTCAAAAATAAGTTTTGCGGCGGCTATCCTCGGCACGTAACGCATCGTTTCATCGGGAAGTAGCAGATCGAAATAGTTGCCTGTCTTTTGTGCTGCTATTCTGCTTTCCATTCCATAGATACCCATATTGTATGATCCCGCTGCCGCGCACCACGAACCGAACTTCTGCCGGGCACCTTTCAGGTAACGCATCGCGGCAACGGCTGC
>JAEYUD010000058.1 GCA_023433685.1 Bacteroidota bacterium | reverse complement strand
TATAAAGGCTTTCGAAAAGAATGAAGAACCCAACGAGCCGGCTCTCAGGGATCTCTTCGGGCTTTACATCGACCAGAGAATGTTCCCCAAGGCGATTCAGACTGCTCTCAAAATGGAGGAATCTGGGAAGGAAAATGGAGTTTCCCTTTTTCGATGTGGTGAAGAAGCTTTTTATGCCGGCGATTACACCTCGGCTTCCATTGCATACACCAAACTCCTCGAACTCTACCCCGGCAGGCCCGACAAACCGGTGATAAACCTGAATCTCGTGAAATCTCTCGAGGAAACCTTGAACATTGAGTATCTGCAACTTAATCCCGAGTGGAAACCTTACGACCGCGGCATCCTACCCGCCCGGGAGAAGTATAACGCGGTACTCGATAAATATACCTGGATAATTTCCACATTTCAAAATTCGGAAACAGCAAGTGAGGCGATATTCCGGTCTGGCTACGTCCACTATAAACTTAATGAATTCTCTGATGCCCTTGACCTGTTCAATGAACTGATAGAAAAACGCCCGAACTCAAGGTTCACGGCGTTCGCTTGGCTCTATAAGGGGATTATTAACGTAAAACAGGATAAGCTTGATCAGGCGGAACACGCCTTCAACTCAGCGATTGGTGCTTTTTCAACCGATCCCGACGTGAAGAACAGGGCAAAGTTCAACCTGATGATGTGCTATTTCTTCAGGAATGATCAGACTTCAATGACCACACTCCTCACGGAGATAATAAGCACACCAACTGATAATCTGGCGAACGACGCGCTCGAACTGGCACCACTTCTTAATAAGAACATCGCCGACTCACTATCAATGCTCTCTTTTGCAGAAGGTGAAAAGTTTATAATGCAGGGGAAACTCGAAGAGGCTCTTAATATTTTCAACTCTCTCGGCTCTTCTCCATCGAAAGTGCTGGCAGCCGTTGCCCGGTTCAGATCGTCAGAACTCGCAGCATCACTCGACCTTTATGACGAAGCCATCACCATGATAGATGGGGCAGTTAACGATCCCATGAACATATATGCCGACAAATCGTTATTTTTGAAAGGTGAAATTTATCAATTCGGCAAAAAGGATCGCGAGCAAGCAATTAAAGCCTACGAGCAGATCCTCATTCAGTTCCCAAAGTCCATCTTATACGACAAAGCCAGGGAAGCGATCTTGTCACTAAAAACCAACTGAGATTTTATGTCCAAACGACTTTCAAATAAAAACGCGCGCTGTTCTTTCTGTGGCCGGGATTCAGGTGAAGTAAGCCTGATAGCCGGACCCGATGTATATATCTGTGAAATATGCGTCGAGAGCAGTGTCGAGATCCTCCGTTCAAATATCAGCGCCGTGCGTCCCAAACAAAAACGCCCGATGGATGTAACACCGAAGTTCATCTTCGACACCCTCGGCGAACACGTTATCGGACAGGAAAGGGCAAAGAAAACCCTCTCTGTAGCCGTTTACAACCATTACAAAAGGATCAACCAGGAGGATGCACTCTATAACCTCGGTGACGTTGAGATCGAAAAAAGCAATATAATGCTTATAGGGCCCACAGGAACCGGTAAAACCCTTCTTGCCAAAACCCTCTCGAAGATACTCGATGTCCCTTTCGCTATCGCGGATGCTACAACCATCACAGAGGCAGGATATGTAGGCGACGACGTTGAAACAGTGCTCGTTCACCTGCTCCAGGCAGCGGACTATAATCTTGAGCGCGCTCAACGCGGCATAGTGTATATTGACGAGATCGATAAAATTGCCCGTAAAAGCGAAGGCTCTTCAATCACACGCGACGTGTCGGGTGAAGGCGTTCAGCAGGCACTGCTTAAAATTCTTGAGGGCACTCTTGCAGGTGTTCCACCAAAAGGGGGCAGAAAACACCCCGAACAGAGCCTCATCTATGTTAACACCAAGAATATTTTATTTATTGTTGGCGGTGCTTTCGAAGGAATTGAAAAAATTATCGCGAACCGCGTTAACCAGAGTAAAATGGGCTTCGGTGCCGATGTTATCGACACTAACCACCTTACCGATGACGAACTTATCGGTATGGTAAAACCGGAAGACCTGCTTAGATTCGGGCTCATACCGGAACTTATAGGCCGTATCCCGGTTCTGGCACCGCTTCACTCACTGAGCAAGGATGCTCTCGCCAACATCCTTCTCGAGCCGAAAAACGCGATACTAAAACAGTATAAGAAAATGTTCGCCATGGAAGATGTTGAGCTTGAGTTCGACCCCCTCGCGGTGGATGCCATTGTTCAAAAAGCAATTGAACGCAAAACCGGCGCACGCGCCCTCCGCTCAATAGTCGAAGAGTTCATGGTTGATATCATGTTTCACCTCCCTGACCGCACCGATGTGGGCAGAGTGCTGATCACAAGGGATGTTGTTATGGATGGTGCTGAACCAATTTGTCTCGAAAGAGAGAAAAAATCCGCCTGATCATGCCTCGGTTCAGGTCGATCGCTGTTGTAATTCTGATTCTTCTCTTCTCTGATATTCAGGGACAGAACAAGATACTTATACCGATGGACCTGAGCCAGACTGACCACCTCCGCGCCTATGGTGTCACTTACCGCGCCCTTGCCAAAGGTTACCTCGCCGACTGGCTTCTGAACTACCGGGGTGGCTCATTTGCCATCGACCGCTCGGATGAAGTAATTCTCGATTGCCGTCTGCAGGGAGTGTATTTCGAGGAACTTGACGCGGCATCCGCTGTGCAGATATATTCGTTCGTCCAGCAGGAAGACCAGAATATGGATGTGGTGCGGATGGAAAAAGCACCAAAGGTGGCTGTGTACGTTCCGCCCGGCTTCCATCCCTGGGATGACGCTGTAACTCTCGCGCTTGAGTATGCCGGAATACCGTACGACAAGTTTTGGAATGAAGAGATACTCCGGGGTGACCTCTCAAAATATGACTGGCTGCACCTCCACCACGAGGATTTCACCGGGCAGTACGGAAAGTTTTACGCCTCATACGCCAACGCGCAGTGGTATATAGAAAATCAGAGACGGTACGAGGCTGACGCGCAAAGACTTGGCTATAAAAAGGTCTCTAAAATGATGCTCGATGTGGCGAAAATGATTAAAAATTTCGTCTCGTCAGGCGGGTTCCTTTTCGCGATGTGTTCCGCCACCGACTCTTACGATATAGCCCTCTCGGCTGAAGCTACCGATATCGCGGCGCAAATGTTTGACGGAGATGGCACGGACCCAAACGCCCAGTCAAAATTGGATTACTCGAAAACCCTTGCTTTCACCGATTTTATCCTCGAGCAGAATCCCTATGTCTACGAGTACAGCGATATAGACATTCAGCCCACCGAGATCCTCGATTTTGGGAACGACTATTTCACCCTCTTCGAGTTTTCGGCAAAATATGATCCCATCCCCACAATGCTCACCCAATGCCACACCAACGTGGTAAAAGGATTCATGGGGCAGACCACTATGTTCCGCCGCAGCCGTGTTAAAAAATCTGTCATCGTACTCGGCGAAAGAAAAGATACCGATCAGTTAAAATACCTCCACGGCACTTTCGGCAGAGGTTTCTTCACTTTCTATGGCGGCCACGATCCGGAAGACTATCAGCACGCGGTTTCCGATCCCCCAACCGATCTGAACCTCTACAAGAACTCACCGGGCTACAGGCTGATCCTGAACAATATCCTCTTCCCCGCGGCAAAAAAGAAAAAACAGAAAACCTGATTTCCCCTCTTTACCCGATAGGTTAATTGTACACCCACAGGTAAACAACACCATTTCACTCCTTAAAACCGTACAAATCCGCAATGCCATTGCATGATTGTACGGATTTTGTATATTTCGGTATGATAAAAAGAGAAATTGAACAGAAACTGCTCGCTTTAAGCAAAAAATTCCCCGTGATCGCGGTGATCGGACCCAGGCAGTCGGGGAAAACCACGTTGGTGAGAGCCACCTTCAAGGATCATTCGTATGTGAACCTCGAGGAGCCGGATACAAGGCTATTTGCCGCGGGCGATCCAAGGGGATTTTTGCAAAACACCCCTCTGGTGATCGACGAGTTTCAACGGGTGCCTGAACTGCTTTCTTATATCCAAACGATGGTGGATTCCGACAGCACGCCCGGTAGGATCATTCTCACAGGCTCTCAGAACTTTTTGATGAGTGAGAAAATCTCACAAACTCTTGCCGGAAGAGTGGCGATCCTGAAACTGCTCCCCTTTTCAATTGATGAGCTTTTTGCTGATAACCGTTTCACAACTCTTGATCGTTATGACCTCATCTACAGAGGGTTCTATCCTCCTGTTTATGACAGGAGTATCGAGCCGGCTGACTGGTTCCCAAACTATACATCCACTTATGTTGAACGGGATGTCAGGCAGATTAAAAACATCTCAGATCTGAACCGTTTTACTCTTTTCATGAAATTGGTTGCCGGCCGGGTCGGGCAACTTTTAAATTATACTTCCCTTGCAGTTGAGGTCGGGATCAGTCCCAATACCGCCCGCGACTGGATCGGAATGCTGGAGGCGAGTTTTGTGGTATTCACACTGCAACCGTGGCATGCCAACATCAACAAAAGACTTGTTAAACAGCCAAAACTCTATTTCATTGATCCGGGTCTTGCAGTTTCACTACTCGAGATCAAGAGCAAGGAACATCTTAAGACATACCACCAGGCCGGGTCGCTCTTCGAGAACATGGTGATAGTGGATCTACTCAAACAGCGATTTAACAAGGGCTTGCAAAACAACCTCTTTTTTCTGCGCGACAGCACCGGTCGTGAGATCGACTGCCTGCTCGATCATGGTACCACCCGGGATATTGTGGAGATCAAAAGCGGTATGACGGTAAACAAAGATTTCTTTGCGTCTCTCGATTACTATTCGGAAATTCCGGGTCTGGGAGTAAAAAACAAATTTCTCGTTTATGGTGGTGATGAGAGAAGGCAGATGGTTGATACACCTGTTCTGCCCTGGAAGTTAACTTCAGAGATCAACAGGGAACTTCCCTAAAACGGAATGCCGTACAAATCCGCAATGCCATTGCATGATTGTACGGATATCCTCTATTCCTTTGGTAAGATTATCGTGAAGGTGCTTCCTTTGCCCTGCTGGCTCTCAACTTCGATTGAGCCATGCATCTTTTCCATGAACTCTTTACATAGAAGCAAGCCTAAACCTGTGGTGGCTTCGCCCTCCGTCCCTTTTCTGCCTGTCTTCTCTGACATCTTGAAAAGTTTGTCGAGAATTATCTGCGACATTCCAATACCGGTATCCTTGATTGCAACTTTTACGTTGCCGTCTCCCGCTTCACTTCCCTCGATCATGATACTCCCACCTCGTGGAGTGAATTTCACCGAGTTAGCAAGAAGATTTGAAACCACTGAAGAAAGCATGTTGCGGTCTGCTTTCACAAAAAGAATTCCGGGGACATTAATAGTCAAAGATATCCGTTTCTCATCCAAATTGTTTTTAAGTAGAGCTGCTCTCTCTTCAACAATGTGCCTGATATTCAGATTAACCGGGTCAAACTCTATCGATCCACGCTTTAGAACCGCCCATTCGAGCAACTCGCTCAACAGGGTATAGGTTCTTCTTGCCCCATCAAGAAGTGTAACCTGCATCTCTTTTATTTCCTCTGTTGAGAGCTCGTCAAAATCTTCAACAATTATTTCTGTGAGATTTATCAAACCGAAGAAAGGGCTGCGAAGGTCGTGCGCGATGATCGAAAAAAACTTCTCAAGTTCACCGTTTGCTTCTTTAAGTTCATTTTTTACTTTGATAAGATCGGAGACATCCCTGGTTATGCTCAAGACGGATGTCACCTCGCCGCGTTCATTAAATTCCGGTTCCAGTATCCAGTCAACATTCACGCTCCCCTCAAAAATTTAAGCCACTTCCTTATGAGGCTGCTTCGTTTCGAAAACCTTCAGAATCCTGCTGTCCCAGTATTCATAATCCTCCTTTGAGAACCCCAATTCTTCATGGTTTTTGCCGAGAAATTCTTCGGCAGTGAAACCGAACACGCGTGAAGAAGCCGGATTTGTGTAAATGTGCCTGCACTCCCTGTCGAATCGCATTATCACGTCACTTGAGTTCTCAGCCACTTTTCTGAATTCTTCCTTCTGTTCACTCAGCTTGAGTACCAACTCACGCTTGAATGTAATATCGCGTGCCACAGCAAACAGATGCTCACCTATGAGACTCACTTTCCAGTCGAGCCAAACACTACCTCCTGATTTTGAGATGAGGCGATTAATGAACCCATCATCCAACTCTGTGCCAAATATCTCCTGGAATCTCTCAAATGATCTTGAAACATCCACAGGATGGACAAACTCAGTGAATAACCTGTTTTCCATTTCATCAGGGGTGTAGCCAAGAGCGGTCTCCCAACTTGAATTAACTTTCAGAATTCGTCCGTCATGATCTGTTATCATAAAAAGGTCGGATGAGAAATTGAAGAACTTCTCATAATCGATGTTGGTGGGCATACTCTGTCGCGTCATCTCAAATCCATATTTTCTTATGGCGCAATTTACTAAAATCAAAACCAAATTCCGAGACCCTCAAACCGGCAAATATCCTGATTAGCGGATAGAACTCCTCACCCCGAATCCTTCACTTCGCCGCGGCGAATCACACTTCACAGTTCACAGTTCACAGTTCACACTTCCTTAAGCACCGCCTCCTCAACAGTTGCAACTGCCCGAATTTTAAGCCCGGTTTTTCCTTTGGCTTCCGCCAGGTTGGGTTTGGGAATTATAGCCGAGGTGAACCCCAGTTTCTCTGCCTCCTTGAGGCGGGCAACTATCTGGGAGACACCCCTGATCTCACCGCCGAGGCCGACTTCACCGATAACCACGAGCCCCGGTGGGAGGGGCTTCTCGTGAGCGGACGATATGATGCTTAGACAGATGGGAAGATCGGAGGCAGGTTCATCGATACGCATGCCACCCGACACATTTATGAAGACGTTCTTGTTGGAAAGGTTGATCCTCGCCCGTTTTTCAAGCACGGCAAGGAGGATTGAAAGCTTTCTTTGATCGAACCCGCTTGTGATCCTGGAAGGATTCCCAAAATATGAGGGTACAACGAGTGCCTGTACCTCAGTGAGTATTGCGCGAGTTCCTTCAAACACCGCGGTTATACAGCTGCCTGAATTAACACGGTTATCCTCATTCAGAAAGACACCCGAGGGGTTCAACACCTCTTTAAGTCCGCTCCCCTGCATTTCGAAAACACCTATTTCATTTGAACTTCCGAAACGGTTTTTCACGGCTCGGATGATCCTGAAAAGATTGTTGCTGTCACCCTCAAACTGAAGCACGGTATCAACCATGTGTTCAAGAATTTTCGGACCTGCAAGCGAGCCTTCCTTCGTAACGTGTCCGATTATCACCGCGGTTCTGTTCGTTTTCTTCGCGTTCTCCATAAGGGCATAAGCCGATTCACGTATCTGTGAAACTGTGCCCGGTGAACTCATAAGTTCAGGATTGTTAACAGTTTGAATTGAATCGATCACGAACAGCTGAGGATCCGTTTGATCGATCGCGGCAAGTATTTTCGAAATGTCGGTTTCAGCAAGGATGGTTATCAGCCCGGAAGTTACCCCGAGCCTCTCAGCCCTCATCTTGATCTGCTGGAGTGACTCCTCACCGGTAACATAAAGAGAGGGCTTCTGAAGTGCTTCAAGCGATTGAAGTAAAATGGTTGATTTCCCGATGCCCGGTTCGCCTCCGAGGAGGATGACAGAACCCGGAACGAAACCGCCACCCAATGTACGGTCGAGCTCACCAATTCCAGATGAAAACCGTTTGATGGTTGACGACTCGATCTTGCTCAGCTGCCCCATGTTCAGATCACCGGAATAGCTTTTCCTCCCCGCGGGTTCGGCTTTTGCCACCACTTCCTCCGCGAAAGTGTTCCATGAATCACACTCGGGACATTTGCCAAGCCAGCGGATACTTTCGTAACCGCAGGAGGAGCAAACGAATTTGGTCTTTTCCTTTTTCAAAATTCCTTAAGCCGCTTAACGTGCTCAAAAAGGAGGGGAAGCACTTCGCCCGACCTGCCTTTAATGAAGTAGCGCTTGCCGTGGTGGTGGTCTGCCTCATCAATGTTAACGTCGACCACGATCGCGCCGGATGAAAGCGCCGCGGAAGGAAGCAACGCTGCCGGATACACCACACCTGAAG
>JAEYUD010000169.1 GCA_023433685.1 Bacteroidota bacterium | reverse complement strand
GCGTCATCCAACCGTTCAACCTTCGAGGGGATCAATTTCCCGGATGTGTCAGTAGCGGTAATAGCTTTCATAGCCCGATCTGAATTTACGCCATCATCAAACCTGATCTTGAACTCTGGATTATTGCCATTAACGTTCTTCAAATCGGAGGGGTCAATACCCGTTACCGATACCGGAATTGTGTCAGGTTTATCAGATGCCGGAAATTCCGTGTACAATCCGGGGGCAATGTTTCCTGCCCTGTCGGCAACACCATTGATTGTAAGCCCAATGATATCGCCTGCCTTTACCCCGCCTTTCACCGCGATCGCCATTTCTGACATCTTACCACCGGGTGAATAGATATGCAGAGGTTCCAACAATGTCTGACCGGTCGAGTCTGCAAGTTTGATGTTTTCAGGTTCTACCGCTTTTATCGCGATATCCTCATTAAATGAAACCACTATATGATTTCCGTCTGTCATCACGGCTTTTTGAAGTACGGGAGGTATGGTATCAAATTTCGCAACCCTGAAGTTCATCTGCTCTTTCAGCGTATCGTTAATTCCGAGAGTGATATCCTTGTTGTAGATGCCGATCCGGTCACTGCTTAAGTTGTAGATCAGATCACCAAAAGCATTTCCCACGGTAAAAATCCTGAATTTCCCTTTGGGCAATCCCGAGAGCAGGAACTCGCCGCTCGGTCCGGTTTGAGTAACAAAGTCAGGTTTTCTTTTTAACAATGAATCAGCAGAGCCATCTATCAGATAAGCAAAAATGTATAATTTGTTCGGATCTTTATCAAAGATCTTTCCTTTGATCACTCCCTGATCTATCCTGTCACTTGTTGAGAAGATATAGGAATACGCCTCCGCCATGTTGTTACCGTTGTTGATGTCAGTAACAGATGTGCCTATGGTCAGATTATAGGTGACATCTTTTTTAAGTTCTTCTTTCAGAGTAATGGTCGCGGTTTTGCCTGTCCACGAGACATCAAACCCCTTCTCAAGTGCAGGAGAAATAAATATGGCATCTTTAAACGTGCGTTTGTCTACATACTCAGAAAATGTGAATTCTATCTCATTTCCCTTGAAATTGGTCATCCGGTTGGGAGGATTAACCGACTTCACTTCCGGAGGAGTTCTGTCAATATCCCCGCCGCCGGGAGCCTGAACATTGGCACAACCGGTGAGAAGAAAAGCGAGAACTATCAGCGGGTAATATTTAACGAATCGAGCCATTGGTGGTATTGCCGGGCATACTTTGCATGCTCCTGGTAGGTTTTTGTAAAGATATGTCTCCCCTTTGTGTCAGAAACAAAGTAGATGTATTCATGCTCTTCAGGGTACACCGCAGCCAGAATGGCCTCTTTTGAGGGATTTCCAATCGGACCGGGAGGCAGTCCTTCATATTTGTAAGTGTTGTAAGGAGAGTCGATTTTGAGATCTTTACCGGTGATTCTGCTGCGTGCTTCACCTATGGCGTATTGGACGGTGGGGTCTGCCTGCAGCTTCATCTTCTTTTTCAATCTGTTATGATACACTCCCGAAACCCGGGGCATCTCATCCGCGAATTTCGATTCACGGCTGATTATGGATGCCAGAGTAAGAATTTCATGTTTGGTAAACCCTGATTTTTTCATGTCTTCGAGAACCTGATCCGTGAAAACTGCCGAATTGAGATCAAATAGACGTTTGAGAACTTTCGCGGGCGGATCAACGCTGAGTAATTTAATGGGTTGGGGCAGAAGGTAACCTTCAAAATTTGACGCGGGTATTCCGAAAGAAGCGGCGGTCGAAGAGTCAAAGAGAAGTCGCCTGAACTCATCAGCAGAATCAATTCCGGCCTGTTTGAAACGGTTCGCTATTCCGTTTATTGTGATCCCGTTATACAGTTCAAGTGTACGAGGTGGATCGAATTCATTTGAGACGAGAAGTGACATGAGTGAGATGTAGCTTATATCCTGAGGAATTTTATAGACGCCCGGCTTCATTCTTTTGTCCGCTCCCAAAAGAAATCCTGCAGTTTTTGCCAGAAAACGGGAGCCCACAATCCCCTTTTCCTCCAATTTTTCAATAACCTTGCCAAAGGAGTCTTTCTCTTCAACGCCAATTTTTATTACTTGCCCACCGGAAGAAAATGGCATAAAGAAAAGATAGACCAGGACTGCGAAAGCCAAAACAAATGTTACGCCGACCGCGGCATATTGCCTTTTGCTCAGAAATGGTTCCTTGTTTTTTTTAGTACCCGGGGCCGCCGGAGTTTCGTTCAATTTATCCATTTCTAACTGTAAATATAATTCGAATAAAATGCCGGGAATGGTTCTGAATCATTACCGAATATCTCTCCTGCATCGTAAAGTTGTTTGCCTCGAAGCGCGATCATAGCCGCGTTATCTCCGCAGTACTCAAAAGCAGGGATCACAGCCGGAATACCGTACTTGACTCCAAGCCGCGAAACCTCGTTTCTGATCACGGAATTGGCAGCAACTCCACCATTCAAACTAAGCGAACGTGGTTTGAACTGTTTTATGGCTTTTTCAAGGTTTTTCGAAAGCGCCTTAACAACTGAATCCTGAAATCCGAACGCGATCTCGTTTAATTCCTCTTCCGGTACTACCCCATCAGGGAAGTTTTTTTGAACATAGCGCAAAACCGAGGTCTTTAGTCCACTGAATGAAAAATGAAACTCCTGCTTAAGATTTGCAACCGGGAAAACGATATCTTTTCGTATTGCTTTCGCCGCCGCGTTCTGTATTTTGGGCCCACCTGGATAACCGAGCCCGGTTAATTTTGCCACTTTGTCAAAAGCTTCGCCGGCAGCGTCATCCACTGTAGTGCCAAGAAATCTTATTTTGGTTTCAGATTCAACCAGGGTAAGCAAAGTATGCCCGCCGGACACTGTTAAAACCAAAAGTGGATATTCAGGCTTCTCTGACATCAGGAACCCGGAAAATATATGACCCTCGATATGGTTAATCGGGATAAATGGCTTTTTGAGTGACCATGCCATGTGTTTTGCAAACGTGAAACCGACAAGAAGGGCGCCGATAAGTCCGGGACCCGCTGTGGCTGCCACCACGTCGATATCATCTATTGATAATCCGGCTTTTTTCACCGCCTCGCGGGTGAGGGGGACAACTCGTTCGAGGTGTGCCCTGCTGGAGAGTTCGGGTACAACTCCGCCATACAGTTTATGAAAATCCTGCGATGAGATGAGGTTAACCTTCACCTCATCGCCTTCCAATATAGCAACAGAAGTCTCATCACATGAGGTTTCTATTCCAAGTATTCTCATTTACCAAATTTAAATAAGTTAGTAAAAATCTGACCGGCAACATTTGGATTTTCCTGAAGCCTTCTGATCGAATATTTATACCAGTCTTTTCCGAATGGTACATATATCCTTACCTTGTGGCCCTCCTTAACGAGTTTGTCTCGAAGGTCTTCCTTAACACCGTAGAGCATCTGAAATTCCATCCGGTCATCGGGCACTTTTAATTCTTTTTTTAATCTCAAGGCTTCTTTTACCAGGTAATCGTCATGTGTGGCGATACCCACATAATTTCCGTCTTTCATCATTTTTTCGAGACAACGGACATAGCTGTCGCGAACTGCCTGCTTTTCTTTGAACGCGATTTCAGCTGGTTCAATATAGATACCTTTACAAAGCCTGTAATTGGTGCTGATCCTGTTCAGGTCGGCGACATCATCATAAGTTCTTTTAAGATAAGCTTGTACAACAATTCCAACGTTGTCGAATTCTGCACGGAGTCTCTTGAAAACTTCAATGGTCGACTGAGTGACCGGAGAATCTTCCATGTCCATTCTGACAAAGTTGTTCAGCTCCTTTGCCTTCTGCACCAGTTCCTTAATCTGCTGGAATGCAAATTCGGGATCCATCGAAAGGCCCAGGGAGGTCGGTTTAATTGAAAGATTTGAACCGAGTCCGTTCTGATTTATTGTATTAAGTACCTGAAGGCATTCAGTTTTAACCATAATTGCCTGCTCTTTGGTGGTGATCGCCTCACCAAGAACATCCATCGTGGCAAGAATGCCCTTTTTGTTTAAAGTTTTAACAAGGTCTATCGCGTCCTGAAGTTTTTCACCGGCGATGTACCTTTTCGCGAAAAAATAAACCATGCCATGTGGCATCAGTTTTACAATGGCTACAATTAATTTATTAAGCAATAACACTGCAAAAATCTCCTGAATTAACACCGTAAAATTATAAACATTGAGAGACGCTAACAAAAGGAAGTGCAGTCAATTAGAT
>JAEYUD010000160.1 GCA_023433685.1 Bacteroidota bacterium | reverse complement strand
CTTATGAGAGGGGAGGAAGTGGGGTGGAGGGGGGCTTGAAATTTCGTAAGTTTGAGTACTGAATTATGGAAATTATAGCATGAAAAACCTTACAGATACACACGCCCACCTTTTTTACCCTGATTATGCCGATGAACTTGATGATGTTTTAGCGAGAGCGATTGAGGCAGGGGTTGAGAAAATAATTGTTCCCGCGACAGACCTCGCAAGCTCAGCCAAAGTGGTTGAACTCACTAAAAAATATGACATTATTTACGGAACTGTTGGTGTTCATCCGCTCGACAGTAAAGAGTGGACGAAAGAGTGGTTGCCACTTCTGGAAGAGACGGTAAAAAACAATCCGAAGATCGTAGCGATCGGCGAGATAGGCCTCGACTACTACTATGATTACTCACCCAGAAGCAAGCAGATGGAAGCTTTCCGCGATCAGCTTGAACTCGCGATTAAGCTGGACCTGCCGGTGGTGATCCACAATCGTGATTCAGATGATGACATGATGGAGATCATCCGCGAATATACACCAAAAGGGCTGCGAGCTCAGTTCCACTGTTTCAACGCGCCACTTGAACACGCGTTGGAATATGTAAGGATGGGACACATGATATCATTCACTGGAAACATAACTTTCAAGAAGCTGGAAGACCTACGGAGACTTGCAGCGAGGATTCATCCTGAACACCTTCTTCTTGAAACCGATTCACCTTTCATGACTCCTGTTCCATATCGCGGTAAAAGAAATGAACCTGCTCACGTTAAATATGTCGCTGAGGAACTCGCGAAACAGCACCACCTCAAAGTTGAAGATATAGCAAGGATAACAGCATTCAACGCATGGAGATTTTTCAAGATCGGTGATCCACCTGCTGTGTCACATGTTTATCCGATCGGAACGGCACTATATGTGAACGTAACCAATAGATGTAATGCTGATTGTGTTTTCTGTGGAAGAAAAGACTTCCCATTTATCGCCGGTTACAACCTTGGGATGGATAAAATCGACGAGCCGGATGTGCAGCAATACATCAACGCGATTGGTGCTCCAATGCAATATTCGGAAATAGTTTTTTGCGGATATGGCGAACCGACCATCAGGTGGGATGTGATTAAAACAGTTGCCGGATTTGTAAAGGAGAATGGTGGAAAAACCCGGATAAACACCAACGGACATGGAAATGTGATAAACCATCGGGATATCACCCCTGAAATGAAAGGCTTGATCGATACTGTTTCTATCAGCCTGAACAGTACCGATGCCAAAAGCTATGCGGAGCTAATGCGGGTTGATGAAAATATGTATGATGAAATGCTGGATTTTGCCAGAAAAGCAAAGGAATTCGTACCAAATGTGGTGCTGTCAGTGGTTGGGATTCCAGAGGTGGATATAGAAAAAGCCCGCACTATTGCTGAAGACCAGGTTGGTGTCAGCTTCAGGGTGCGGACTTATTTTTAGAAAAGTTGAAACTTATTTCGGCATAGCGAAGTAAGAATCATCAACTTTGGGATTAAGTTCGACTGTATCATATTTCATTGAATAAACCGACTGTCCGTCTGCTTTGGTATCTATTGAGAAAGCAACTTTCATTCCCTCTACGTCCCTGTAGTCAGAAGGGTAGATTTCCAAAGTCATGGGGCCCTCTTGAGTATCAATTTTGTAGGTTTGTTTGAGGATCAGTGAAGTTTCGGCATCAATGAATATTTTGAATTCATCACCTTCAGCATCTTTGAGAAGAATAACTTGTGACTCTATGCCTTCAACTTTTTCGTTTGGCAAAAGTTCGGCAGCATATCCCTTATCCTTCCAATTAAAAAGGGCGCCATCCATATCGGCTTGAACTTTAATGTTTTTCAGTCCCGAAGCTGGAATTTCTTTTGCTTCATCCTCACCCATGAAGGGGTTAACAGACCAACCTTTCGTTCCGTCATAGGCTTGGGAGAGAGTGAGTCCCTGGAAAGTAATGTCGAGTCTGAACTTCAGCGGTCGGACCTGGGTCATCTTAAACGGCATCTGCTGACCCATCTGCGAAAGTTTTCCTTTAACCTGCATAGACGAAACGGAAGTCAGTTTTTCCTGATTAATTGCTTTAAAGTGTTTCTGTAGAACCTCGTCGAGGTTTTGTGCTAGAAGAGAAAAGGGAAGAAACACTATTATTAAATAAACAAATGTTCTTTTCATGGATATCTCCGTTATGAATTTTACGGTTTCGAATAAAAATACCGGATTCGTAATGTGCAAAATAACACAAATCATTCTGTTATCAGTTTTCAGTGTAATTAAAGGTATGATTTTACTTTTATTTGAGAATGTTGGTCATTATTTTTAGAATCAAATAAATTTATTTTAATTATTTAATCAAACAAAACCGAGAGGAAAAAAGATGAGCAAATTCAAATCATCACTTCTTTTAACAATTCTACTTTTGTCATTTTCAGCCTTTGCACAGTCGTTTGAGGGCAAAGTAACTCTTACCATTCAGGACGATAAAAGTGGTGAAGCAAAATCACTTGATTACTTCACAGATGGAAAGCAAGGAGCCTTCCTCGTAAAAGAACAGGGAATGGACCTCTCCCTGATCATGAAGGATAACACCATGTACATGGTGCTTCACCCGATGAAAATGTATGTCGCAATCCCGTTGGACGGGAAAGGTGTCAATAAAGATTCTGTCGCAAAAGTGGAATCTTCAATTGTTAACACCGGCGAGACCAAAATGATCAATGGAATGTTGTGCACTAAATATTTCCTCAATATTCAGGAGAAAGAAAAATCAACCGCTTGGTTCACGAAAGAGCTTGGTGGATTCTTTCTCTTCAATATGGACAGCAATGGTGAAGGTCCTATGGGTGCATTTGGAGACATGAAAGCGCTTGCTGACCAGTTCCCGGTTCTTGTTACAGAAATGAGAGATGGTAAGGAAGTGATAATGCTCGAAGTAAAAAACGTTGAAAAAATGAGCGTTGACAAGAATATATTCGAGATTCCTGCCGGTTTCAAGCCGATGGAACAGGGAATGTTCGATCAGCAATAATCCAAAATTGAAAGTATAATGAAAATGATAGATGAGAAAATAGACCCGATCTGGAAAATGATGGGTCTGCTTTTCAAACCCCATCCATGGCACGGAATTCCGATAGGAGATAACGCGCCTGATAAAGTAACGGTGTTTATTGAGATCGTTCCTACTGATACCGTTAAATACGAGATCGACAAGCAGACGGGGTATTTGAAAGTTGACAGACCTCAAAGGTTTTCAAATGTCAGTCCCTCGATGTATGGGCTGATCCCACAGACTTTCTGCGCTGAACACGTAGCCGAATATTGTGGTGAAAAAACCGGAAAGCGGGGAGTGGTCGGTGACGGTGACCCTCTTGATATCTGCGTTCTTGCGGAAAAATCACTTACCATGGGTGGCATTACACTTGAAGCCATTCCGATTGGTGGGCTAAGGATGCTCGACGGTGAGGAAGCTGACGACAAGATCATCGCCGTAATGAAAGGAGACGCGATATTCGGGAACATGACCGATATTCACCAGTGTCCTCCTTCCCTCATCGAGCGGTTGAGGCACTACTTCCTGACTTACAAAGATATTCCGGGTTCCTCGAAAGCCAAAACAGAGATTACCCATGTTTATGGGAAAGAAGAGGCCCACGAAGTTATCAGACGGAGCCAGATTGACTATGAAAGCCGTTTTGGCGGAATAGAAGAGATGCTCACCGAGATATTGCGCGGGGTTTAACGCTGGTAATGGGTTGGAAGGAATGATCAGTTCCCGTTTTGTTGATGCCGAAAGGAAAAACTGGAAGCGGTCACTGATCATACTCCTTTTCTGTCAGTTCTTCGCTATGGGGGGTATGAGCGCGCTTATACCCTTCCTTCCTCTTTTCATCAGAGAACTTGGAATATCCGACACTCATGAGATAGCGATCTGGAGCGGGCTGGTCTATGGAAGTCCATTTGTTACTTTCTTCCTCGCTCAGCCGGTTTGGGGAGTTGTAGGCGACAAGAGTGGCCGAAAACTTATGGCGGTGAGGGCTTTATTTGGCTTGGCTGTAGCTCAAATTCTTATTTTCTTCGTTCCTAATGTCTATTGGTTGTTGGCAATCAGATTATTCCAGGGCACCCTCAGTGGGTTTAATGTAGCGGCAATGTCATTAATAACTTCAATTGCACCGAAGGAAAAAAATGGCTATGCCATTAGTCTGCTTCAGTCGGCAAGCAATGGGGGAGTGGTAGTGGGGCCTATCATCGGTGGTCTGATATCGGAGGTTACCGGATTCAGAGGTGTGTTTTTAAGCGTCGGCATGATTATAGGGGTTCTGGCATTCGTTGTAATGCTGTTTGTTGATGAGAGTAAAAGTGAGGTTGCAGTAAACGCTTCAAAACAGGTAAAAGAGAATTTGAAGTTCATGAAAGGTGACAGAATATTGTTCGGTACCACCCTTCTTATCATGCTTACCTCGCTCGGAATTTCGGTACTACGTCCGATTTTTGTTTTATATGTAGAAAGTTTCCCCCTTCCCACAGACTTTTCACTTGCCTTTGCAGCGGGAGCATTATACAGTATTCTCGGGATATTTTCGACAATGAGTTCAGCTTTTTTCGGAAAATTGGTTGACTCGATCAGTCTTAAAAAGGCGTTGGGATTCGCTTCCCTTGGTACGGGGTTGATGTACGTTCTTCACCCGTTCATAACGAATCTTTATTGGTTGATCCCCGTTAGAACAATTCTTGGATTGAGTTACGGAATAATTGTACCGGTGCTGTTCACGAAGATATCTTCAAGATCGAACGAGAGCAACCGGGGAGGATTGCTTTCTCTGGCGTCAAGTTCTCAGACTCTTGGGGTTATCCTGGGATCATTTTTATCAGGAAATCTTGTAACACTCCTCGGTGTCCGTTTTCCGTTTTTGGCTGTTGGACTGTTTTTTATCGGTATCACCGCATTAACACCATTCTTGCGAGAAGACTAAAGTTTCTTAAGCAGGTGCCACTTCCCCTTGTAGAATTTTATAAACATCAACGTCAGGTAAGTGGTGGTGTATAGTATCAGCGCGAACCATGCACCCTGCAAGCCAAATCCCCAGTAAACACCTATTAAGTAAGACATCGGTACCAGGATCAGAAGGTTCGTTACGACCTCGATAAACATTACAAATGTGGTTTTTCCAACAGACTGAAGCCCATAAGCAAGAACCACACCCGCGCCAAAGAAAATCTGTGCCACACCTGCAAACCTTATTGCAGGAATTGCTGCATCAATCACGCTCCTCTCATTGGTCGTAATAATCAAAAGTGCTTCAGGGAAAAAAATGAAGATCACCGCGAGAGAGAGGGTATAGATCGATGCAAGTTTAGCCGTTTCATATCCAAATTTCTTAGCCTCAACAATATTGTCCTTTCCCATCGAATTCCCGATAAGTGTTTGCGCGGCAACTCCAAAACCATTTGAAGGAAGAAACGAGATGAATAGAGTCGAAATAATCGCTTGCGAAGCCGCCTGCTGCGTAATACCCAGAAGTCCTGTTATCGCGACAAATGATAAAAAGCCAATAAGAATAAAGACATTCTGGAAGGAAACAGGAATAGAAAGCCGGAGGATCGTCGCGATTATCCCCGGAATTATCTTCAGATTTTTGCTGAAACGATAGACCTCACGATACTTTTTGAATCCAAGAAAAACGGCGAAATAGTAGATCGCGTCAACCATCGTCGCCAGTGATGATGCAAAAGATGAACCACCGATTCCCATTGCAGGTGCACCAAACTTGCCGAATATGAACATATAGTTGAAAAGAATATTCAGAAGATTGATCAGAATCGCGGAAAACATGAAAATTTTTGTATTCCCGGTTCCGAAGAAGAAACCCCTGAATGAAACCGTTATCATGAAAAATGGCAGACCAAGGTACCTCCACTGCATATATTCGGCAGCATATCCCGCGACTTTGTCATCTTTAGAGAGAAGATTTGAAATCGGAAGTGCTGTCTCCCACCCGATGAACGCAAGCAAGGTTCCCACGAGGAAGGTAAGCAAAAGTGAATTGAATACCACCGCGCTTATCGAATTATAATCTTTTTCACCATATCTTCGAGCGACCAAAACATGTGTACCGGTAGAGAGTGAAGAACAGATACTCACAACTGCCCAAGTAGCCAGAAGACCGAGACCCATTGCCGCGAGCGTGTACTCAGGATTCTCGAGGCGACCCACCATGGCTGTATCCACAAGTGAGAGGATCATTTGAGTTGACAATCCTGCTATTACCGGAAGAGCCAGTCTGAGTATCTGACCCGAATACGCGAGATCAGGAAGGAACTTTTTGATCATTTGTTGATTTTGTCTGTAAGTTTAATGTTAAAACGTGAACCCTTACCCGGAGAACTTTTAATCGTGATCCGGGCATCTATCATTTCACATAATCTTTTTACGATGCTGAGGCCTATGCCAATTCCTTCATAATTTCGTCCCGCGCCCTCTGAAACCTGTCTGAAATCATCAAATATCATCTGCTGATCTTGAAGCGAAATTCCGATTCCGGAGTCCTGTACCGCAATGGTGATAATCTTTTGAGTTTTTTGATGTTCAACCGCCATTGACAGTTCAATTTTTCCTTGCGAGGTAAACTTAACCGCGTTCGAGAGTAACTGTCTTAATATCTTTACCAAAATTCCCTCGTCGATGAAAAGGTGAACATCTTCATCAGGAAGAATGAGTTTGAACTCCAGATTTTTACGGGAGGTGAGATCGTTGTACTCGTAATAGATTTGCCAGAGAACCTGTTTAAGATCGAGATCCCTTTTCTCAGGGATCACATGTTCAGCCTCAAGTTTAGAAAGATCGAGCACTGCTTCAAGAATTTCCATCAACCTTATCGCGCTGCTATAAACCCGCTCCGCCATTTCAAGTTTATCGGGTTCCGTGAGATCTTCCTTCAGCAGAGAGGAGAAGCCGATAATGCCGTTCATTGGTGTCCGTATCTCATGGCTCATATTTGCCAGGAAAATGGATTTCATTCTGTTCAGAGCGTTAGCTTCTTCCTTGGCTTTAACAAGATCGAGTTCAAACAATTTGAAATTCGTGTAGTCATTAATTTGTACAACGAGAGAATTTTTACATATCGAAGAGCGATGCCAAAAGTAGTTTACCCTTAGATACCTTGTATTGTATCCTCTTACTAGTTCGGTTTGAAAAGTGTTAACCGTCGAGAAATTTTTCTCTTCTGTCTGACCGGAGATAAAAATTTCAGGGAATGAACTCTCTAATTCACTGAAGGAGGAAGGGTAGCCATCTTCAGGAAATTCGAGAATCTCGACCACGCGGTCATTAACTGCTAAAACTGCACCGGCGTCATCGAATAATATTATCCCCAAAGCAGATCTCTTGAACAAAGAAACCAGCAGTTCATTGCCAATTCCTGATTTGAGGGCATCCTCAACTTGAATACCTGATGCCTCGGGAACGGGTGCCGGATTGCTTGCAGAAACTGGATCTGACACGTGACTCTTCCGGTACCAGATCAAATAGTACACAAGAAAAATCGCGAGATTGAGGGCAGTCAGAAGGATGAAGATCGAAATACTCATTGAATTAGAAATTATTTAATCAGTAAAAATATTAATTTATCTGTTCAGAATAAGAAAGCAGGTTGAAAACAGATGAAAAATTGTTAAATTTGAGGATAACAGAATTGAATATGATCATTTGATGTATGACGCAAAAAGAGATTAAAACGATACTCCGGATATTCATGGGCTTGATGTTTCTTTTCTCAGGAGGCAGCAAGCTCTTCCCGATCGAGGCATTTGAGGCAGTCACTGTGCAGCAGGGTGTAATCACATGGGACCTGGTACCATACCTTTCCAGGGTACTTATTGGTTTTGAGCTGCTTCTGGGTTTTCTTTTTCTGCTGAACATCAAATTAAGGCGCTTTACTCTACCCGGAGCATTGGTGATCCTTTCCGCGTTTACAGTTTATTTGATCTACCTTGAATTGTCCGGTGCAGGTGGTGAAAACTGTGGTTGTTTTGGAGAAATACTTCCAATGTCGGGAACAGCATCGATAATAAAGAACCTGGTCTTCATTGGTATAACTGCTTATCTATTGTATTCTGCCGGTCCCGAAGCCAAATACAGCTATGCGCATATCGGGGCAGGATATGTGGTGGTAATGCTTCTGCTTTTGTTCGCGGTACCCGTAAAGCACTATGAAGAAGTAAAAATTCCTCCAAAACTCATGCCACCCACTAAAACCGGCACTGATGAGGAGCAAACGGTAAAAGTTAATATCGACAGCACTTCGACTCAGAAAGTGAGCGAAAAACCGAAACCTGACACAGTTAAAAAACAACCGGGCAAACTTTTTTTAAATGAAAAATACCCGCCGGCTGTTTCGGTGTACTTATCTCTCGTGCCAGGTAGTGATTCCGGGATCAAGCTGATCGCGTTTTTAAGTCTTGATTGCGATCATTGTCTCGCGGTGGCCACCGAACTGAATGCCAACAATAACAGCTTGATCACGGTGCCCCGGTATTATCTGTTTCTGGGATCAGAAGATCAAGTGGAACCATTTTTTTCAAAGTCCGGTGGGAGCGTAAATTACTCGATATTAACGCCTCAAAAATTTTATCCTCATCTTTCATCAGCTCCTCCGAAAGTGGTGCTCCTTGTTAACGGAAATCCTGTGAGTGTAATGGAAGGTGAGTCGGTATCTGTAAAGCAATTAATTGGTCTGATTAAAGAACTTAATTCAACTTATTCCCAAAAATGAAGATAACAAGAAACATCTCGATCAAGAACCGGATAGAGGAAACAACCGGAGTGACTGATCTTGTTGAACAGACATCGTTGGAAGCCGGGTTCGAACAGAAAGAAGTTTATGATATTCTTATCGCGCTTGACGAGATACTTTCAAACATAGTTTATTACGCGTATCCTGACGGATCAACCGGGGTGATTGATATTGAGATTAAATTTGACGGGGAAACGATCGAGATCCGGTTCATCGATAGCGGGGTTCCGTTCGATCCATTGACAAAAGCTGATCCGGATCTGTCAATTCCGGTTGAAGAAAGAGAAATTGGTGGATTGGGTATCTTCATCGTGAAAAAACTGATGAATGAGGTCAGTTATGTCAGAGAGAACGAAAAAAACATTTTAATGATAAGTAAAACCAAATCTGGAGTTAATAATGGAAATTAAAAAGAGAACAACCGGTGATACAATTGAACTCCTTCTTGATGGGAGGCTCGACATTACATTTCAGGAGAGCCTGGAGTCAGAAATTACAGCCGCTTTCGATGAAAACCCGAAAAAAATCGTTGTTAACTGCGAAGGGCTTACATTTATCTCAAGTGCCGGTCTCAGGGTTTTCATG
>JAEYUD010000122.1 GCA_023433685.1 Bacteroidota bacterium | reverse complement strand
ACCTATAACCGCTATCACTCTTCTGTCGTTACCCATGAATTTGTTTGATTCAGCAATGCCCAAAGCCGCGGAAACCGAAGTGGAAGCATGACCGGCACCAAATGCATCAAATTCGCTTTCATTTCTTTTTAGAAAACCTGAAATGCCGTTGAACTGTCGGATTGTCGGCAACAGCTCTTTTCTTCCGGTTAGAATTTTATGAGGGTAAGCCTGATGGCCTGTATCCCACACGATCTGGTCATGAGGAGTGTTAAAAACCTTGTGCATCGCTACGGTCAGTTCAACCGCGCCAAGACCACCACCAAAGTGGCCTCCCACTACTGAGATGACATCAACCATATACTGCCTTACGTCAGTGCACAGCTGTTTGAGTTCAGCGATTGAAAAATCTCTGAAATCTGCCGGCACATTAACTTTGGAGAGGGCAGGGTAGTTGTTCATGTCGATCATTTTATCTCCGGAATAGAGTGGCTTTGCTTGCCATCAGTTTGTTTTGAATGAATTCTTTAATTCGGTTATTTTGAGTTCAGCTTCTTGAAGGGAGACGAGACATTCCTGTGAGAGTTTCATCCCCTCTTCGTAGAGCTTTATTGCCTGCTCAAGATCAAGATCCTGATCTTCGAGAAGAGAGGTGATCTCCTCAATTCTCTCGAGTTTTTCTTTGAAGCGCGAAACTTCGTTGTCAGGTTTACTCATTGTCTCCTTTTATAAGAATTTTATTGTCAAAAAAGTTCAAGTTGAAAGGTCTTAATGTATCCAAACCGGTTGATAACTTTACAACTTTCTCATCCTGCGTTACAAAAACGAATCCTTTTTTAAGTATTCTCTTATGATCATTGGCTTTCAGATGAAGAAGTGCAGCGTTCACCCGGTTTTTAAAGTCTTTCAGCAATCCCGACATTGAATTATCGAGTCGCGATATTGCCATGTCAAGCTTCTGGGCATTAAGTTTTATAATATTCAACGGTGTGGCTACCACAGTTGAGGTAACAAATCGGTTAACAAGCTCTTTTTTCCGTGACAGGTTTTTTTCAATTAACGAGGTCATGTTTGTCTGGTAAGCCATAACGGTCATTGCAGTCTCACCGGAATCAGGAGTGACAAGTTCCATCGCTGCAGTCGGAGTGGCAGCACGAAGATCTGCAACAAAATCAGAGATCGTGAAATCAACTTCATGTCCTACAGCTGAGATAACCGGAATACGGGAGGCAGCCACAGCTCTCGCGGTTACTTCCTCGTTAAAAGCCCATAGATCTTCGAAGCTTCCACCACCACGTCCGACGATCAGCACTTCAATATCTTCAAAATTGTTCAGTTCCGCGATCGCGGAAGCGATGCTTTCAGCAGAGCCTTCACCCTGCACCCTTGCAGGAGCGAGCACCAGCTCAACCATTGGGAATCTCCGCTTGGCTACAGCAATAATATCTTGCCAGGCGGCTCCGGTTGCTGAGGTGACAACCCCGATTCTTGCCGGGAAAACAGGAATACGCCGCTTTCTGGAGGATTCAAAGAGTCCTTCTTTTCCGAGCTTTTCTTTCAGGAATTCAAACGCGACCTGCAGATCACCAACCCCTACGTTCTTCATCTCCTGAACATCGAGTTGGTAATTACCCCGTGGCGGGTAAACGGAAATTGATCCCGTAACGATGACCTGCATCCCGTTTTTGGGTAAAAATCCAACTTTCCGGTTGTTTCCTGCCCACATTGTGCAAGAGAGGGCAGCCCCGGAGTCTTTTAATGTAAAATACCAGTGTCCGGAGCCATGTGCTACAAAATTTGACACCTCACCAATGACGGTTTCGCGCCGGAAATTCATTTCCAGCGTGGCCTTTATCTCGAGGGTCAGATTGCTGACGGATTTATACTGGGGAAGTTGCATAAAGAATCAAATTTTTCGAATTATAATTATACGAAATTAAAACTTTATGCTAAAACCGAGGGTGGGTAGAATTGGAAACATTGACGTCGGTTTTACACCAAGTTGCTTGTCTTCTGTTATATAATAGTCATATCCGATAATATTTGAGCGGTTATAAACATTTATCACGTCGAGGTAAAAATTCCAGTCAAGTCCCCAAAATCTTGCAAACGCGGTTACCCTAAGATCGAGTCTGTGGTACTCGGGTTTTTTGGAATTGAAACGGTCGCGATTGTCGAAGGCAACATCATAGATCACCTCTTTGAATCCATAGGTACCGGCACTTTGCCTCAAGGCAACCATGGGAGCGTCAGGCTTAAGGTCACCGTCTGTATCGGTCATCATTATGCGGGGGGTGAGTCCATAAGGTGTTGAGAGAGGGAAGCCTGAACCATACTGCCAGCGGATACCGAGATTCCATGACTGGGCGAACTGCCAGTCGAGCACTATATTAATTGTGTGTCTTTGGTCGAACCGGAACGGTACTGTATAATCTCTTTCGAAACGGTCGGCAACCGCGAAGGAATAAGCGATCCAGCCGCTAAGTTTTGAATTTCTGTCAATATTTTTTTTCGCGAGAAGCACTTCGATACCGTAAGACTCGCCGTAAGACCCATTAACGGGGATCTGTGTCAGGGAATCAGACCCTATGGCAACAGGTCTTGTCCACCCGGCCGAAGTGTTGGGATCCTGCCCCGGAACCCTCTCGGTATAATATCGTGTGCCTTGCACGGTTTTAGGTACTATCAGATCACGAAAATCTTTATAGTATCCTTCTATCTTGAGATTCCACTCGAACGAGAGCCATCGTTCCACACCGAGAATATAGTGTATCGCTTTTTCTGCCTGAAGCGGTGCAACATTTTGTGGTGAAAAATCGTATATGGTTGCCCTGTCCTGAAGCTTTTCGTAACCGGGTGACTGGTAGAAAATTCCCCATGAAGCACGGACAGTTGTCAGA
>JAEYUD010000109.1 GCA_023433685.1 Bacteroidota bacterium | reverse complement strand
CCTGAATATCGATGGCTAAAGGGGGGCATACCCGCGAGCAAAGCCCACAGGCTACACATCTCTCCGCGCCGTTATCTTCCATGACAAGCACGGGCCTTCCACGGTAATGTCCCGTCGGCTCAAACTTCTCCTCGGGATACATCAGCGTATAAGGTTTCCGAAACATATTCTTCAACGTAATGCTCAAACCCGCCACTATTGATGGAATGTAAATTTTCTCCATCAATGTAAAATCCTTCATCCGCTTCTTAACAGCCATATCGGATCTCCTAATTTAAAATCATTGCTAAAACTGCCACCCAAACCAGATTCAAAAGTGCAAGCGGGAACATCACTTTCCAGCCGATATCCATCAACTGGTCGTAACGGAACCTCGGGATACTCCATCTTACCCAAATAAAGAAGAAGAGAAGCACGCCGATCTTGACAAAAAATGCCAACACCTGGAGCACAACAACCAGGGTTTCAGAAAGTCCGAGTTTTTCAATATAAGGAACCTGCCATCCGCCAAGATAGAGCAGAACGATCAACGCTGAAGATGTAGCCATGTTGGCATACTCCGCGAGGAAGAACGCGCCGAATTTCATACTCGAATACTCTGTGTGGTATCCACCCACGAGCTCTGGTTCGGCTTCAGGAAGGTCAAAAGGCAACCTGTTGGTCTCTGCAAAAGCAGCGGTTAAAAATGTAATAAAACCGATCGGCTGAACGAACGCGTTCCACATCAGACCGGATTGTGATTTGATGATCTCCTGCGGTGAAAGCGACTGCGCGAGGATCAAAACACCCGCGATCGAGAATCCCATTGAGATCTCGTAAGAAATCATCTGTGCCGAAGATCTTACACCACCGATCAGTGAGTATTTGGAACCTGATGACCAGCCCGACATCGTGATAGCGTAAACACCAACAGATGTAAGAGCGAGCACGTAAAGTATACCCGCGTTTATCCCGGGAATTATAGCGAACTGAAAGGTATCGCCGAACAACTGCCTCATCGCCTCATCGGCAATGGTAATATCGGGTCCGATCGGGATCACGGCAAATGACGTGAAAGCCACGAACAACGCCAGGAACGGCGCCAGCGTGTGGATCGATCTGTTTGCCCTCTCGGGAATAATATCTTCCTTGAGCACCAACTTTAACACATCCGCGAACGGCTGCAGCAAGCCGGCAGGTCCGACCCTGTTGGGTCCAACCCTGCTCTGTGCCCAGGCAGAGATCTTCCTCTCGAAATAAACCAAATAAGCGACAGTCACCAACAATATGTTGGCAATTATCAGCAACTTAACCAGCGTTACGCCGGCGTTAATCCAAGGTTCCATTAAGATAGTTGTTCCTTAATAGTTAATTTATGTTGCCCGTTACCCGTTGCCGGTTGCCCGCTGTTTTTGGTAGCGAGTGGCGAGTAGTGAGGCATAATACCTAATACTTTCTGCAATAACTTCACAGTTCACATTTCACACTTCAACCGATCTCTTCGTAAGAGACACCGTGAAACCCGGGTTCGTGTTTGGTGAACTCTTCCCAGACGTCTTCAGCCATATCGAACTTGGCTTTCATGCCCAGCAGGTGGCTGATATCGAGGAGGATCTTCCACGAAGGTCTCGCGTCGTACTTCTTGTAGTTGCCCCAACGGTCGAACCTTGTGCCGAACTTGTCAAGTCTGCTCATCGCGAGACCGTCAAGACTTCTGTCCATCAATTCAGTAACGACGGCAGGACGAATCCTCTGCGCCTTGCCCTGGAAGTTGATGAAGACGCCGTACTTTTCAGTCCAGGTTGCCGCGGGCAGCACAACATTCGCGAGGTCAGTGGTCGCGTTAAAGTTGGAAGCCAGAACCACAAGAATTTCAAGTTTTTTCAGCGCGTCTGCCCATTCCACTCCAAGAACCGCCAGATCTTCCTCAACCACAACAAGGGCTTTGATCTTGTGATCTTTTATACCGTGCAGAATTCCATTGAGGTCGTGACCGTCTTTGCCCGGTTTCACGCCGGCTTTCAGAGCACCCGTATCATTCGGTGATTTCTCATCCCTGATAAGGATCTTGTCACCACTTCCCGGAACCACGTGGCGAGGGAAATCGATATTGGTGACGTGCAGGTGCGAGGCAAGCTTCGCGAGTATGAAGTTATCTTCAACGGTTGCGCGTCCCGAGCCAACCAAGGCGATTTCGGGGGATTTGAATCCATGAAGTTCACTGGAGACCATTGAGAGTGCTTCATCCCAAGTGGCTTTCATCAGTCCACCTTCTCTTCTTACGTGCGGACCGTCAACCCTGGTCTCTGAATTCACATGTTTCCAGGTGTTCAGGCGGCCGTTGTCGCACATCCAGTAGCTGTTAACTTCCTGATTCTCACGGGGGGTGAGTCTTAATACTTCGTTGCTTCTTACCCACACGTCAACATTACATCCTCTCGAGCAGCCTGGGCAGACCGAAGAGGTGTTCGACATATCCCAAACCCTTGCTTTGAACCTGAAATCACGGTTCGTGAGGGCGCCTACGGGGCATATATCGGTAACATTTAGTGAGTAAGGATTGTCAAGCTCCTTCCCGGGGAAGGTCTGAATTGTAACCCTGTCGCCACGGTTAACGAAGGTAAGCTGGGTTTCACCAGCCACTTCGTCACAGAATCTGATGCAGCGCGAACAAGAGATGCAGCGGTCGCCATCGAACATCACGTGAGGACCGAGGGGTACTCTCTTCTCTTTATGCTGTTTTTCTTCGGTGAAACGGCTCTCACCGACGCTGTGGCTGTAGGTGTAGTCCTGAAGCTTGCACTCGCCCGCTTCGTCGCATATCGGACAGTCAAGCGGGT
This sequence comes from Bacteroidota bacterium, assembly GCA_023433685.1. GTDB lineage: Bacteria > Bacteroidota > Ignavibacteria > Ignavibacteriales > Ignavibacteriaceae > UTCHB3. Next base: position 3,242 of record JAEYUD010000109.1, on the reverse strand, counting down.
GATTGATAAGCAGGAACTCCATCACTGCCTGGCGGGCGGAGAGTGCTTTGGTTGATTCAGTATGAACTACCATCCCTTCGGCAGCCTGAGTGGCACACGCGATCGCCAGCTTCGGCATCTTCTCAACTTCAACCAGACAAACACGACAGTTACCTGCCACGGTGAGTGAGGGGTGCCAGCAGAAGTGGGGTATATCAACGCCAACCTCCTTGGCAGCCTCAATTATGGTCTGGCCCGGCTTAAAATCTATCTCCTGTCCGTCCAAAATAAACTTTCCCATTCGGGTCTTCTCCTATGCTGCGGTAGTTATCAATTTCGTTTGTGGCTTAATAAACACTTTGGTAAGGTTATCGATGTGCAGCAGTTCTTCAGCAAGGAAGTGTATCTCGTCAACGGTTACTGCTTCAATCTTTTGTATAACCTCTTCCACCGGAATGATCCGTCCGTGATTAAGTAACAAATTTGCCATTCTGATCATTCTGTTCGACGTCGATTCCTGCGTAAGAAGGATGCTCCCCTTCAGATATTCTTTTCCCCTCTTCAGTTCACGCTCATCGATCCCTTTTTCCCTGAACACTTTAAATTCCTTTTCGATCTGCTTCATCGCCTTGCCGAAGTTCCCCGTGTTGGTCGAGAAATATATCCCGAACGATGAGGTGTCTTTGTAGAAGTTGATGAAACTGTTGATCTGGTATGTAATACCGAGTTTTTCCCTGATGTTCTGATAGAGCCGGCTGCTGGTTCCTTCACCCAGAATAAGGGAAAGAAGGTTGAGCGGCAGCCTTAATCCGCTGTTATAACCGACACTTCTTGCACCGATGATGCTGTAAACCTGCTCGGTATCCTTGTACATGATGTGTTCGGAGCCGTTGCTGCCACACTCGTAAATTCTGTTGTTTCCGGCCTTTTCACCCGCTTCGCGGATATGTTTTTCGGCAAGTTTCACTAATTGTTCGTGGGAAATGTTGCCTGAGGCGGAAATAAGCAGGTTACCCGGTGTATAGTGGAGCTGGTGATAGTTGGCCACCACTTCCCTTGTGAACGAAGAAACATTCTCTTCCGTTCCAAGAATCGGATATCCGAGCGGAAGCCCGGGGAACACGAGTTCTTCAAATGTGTCAAAGATCAGCTCGTCGGGGTTGTCATTCAGGTCGTTGATCTCATCAAGGATCACCCCGATCTCGTTCTTAATATCCTTTTCCTTCAGAAGGGGGAACTGCACCATGTCGGCGATAACCTCAAAGGTCTTCGCGAAGTGGGAAGCCATTCCACGGGCGTAGTAGCAAGTGTGCTCCTTTGCCGTAAAAGCGTTCAGATACCCGCCGAGCGACTCGATATCCTCAGATATCTTCCGCGCGCTCCGCTTCTTTGTACCCTTGAACAGCATGTGCTCCAGGAAGTGGGTGATCCCGCTTGTTTCAGCGGTTTCATCGCAGGAACCCGTATTATACCAAAAGCCCAGCGAAAACGACTGAACGTAAGGTATGTGCTCGGAGACAACGGTTGTCCCTCCGGGTAATTTGGTTATTTTTATGCTGTCCAATGAAGTCCGGGAAAAAGAAAATTCAAACCTTAAATATAGATATTCGAAAGGGTTTAAGCAAACTTGCGGGCACACCTGTACCCGCAAGATCGCTGAAAAATGAGGGAAAAAGAGGAGTTATCAGGAGTTGAATTTGGCGAAGTACTGCCCGATCTTTTCGTATGATCTCCTGAGAACATCTTCCTGCGGAAGGAACACGGCTCGGAAGTGGTGCGTGCCCGGCACCTGACCGAATCCGCTACCGTGTACCACAACCACGCCTGTCTCACGGATGAGCCCCGAAACGAACTCGAAGTCACTCTTGTCGGTGTGCAGCCTCGGGAAGGCATAGAAAGCGCCTTCTGGTTTCACGCAGCTTATGCCGGGGATGGCGTTCAGCATTTCAAAAGTGATATCGCGTCTTACCTGGAGTTTCTTCATAGCTTCAACGAGGTGCGACTGATCGCCTTCAAGAGCCAATTTGATGCCATACTGTTCAGGGTGGTTCGCTGAAAGCCTCGAGCGGAGGATCCTGTTCAGGGCGTTCAGATAATCCTTCAGTCTGGCTTCATTACCGCTAACGATACCCCATCCGATCCTGAAACCGGGAACCATGTAGTTCTTCGAAAGTCCTCCAAAAGTAATGCATGGTACTTCTGAATTAAGTGACGCGATCGAGATGTGTTTCTTGTGATCGAAGAGGAGTTTGTCGTAAATTTCATCGGCAAAGATCACCAGATTGTGTTTTTCGGCGAGTTCGATGATCTCGAGCAGAACTTCCTTTGAGTAGAGAGAGCCGGTCGGGTTATTAGGATTGATCAGCACGATCGCCTTGGTTTTACTGTTGATCTTTTTCTTGATATCCTCGATATCGGGCTGCCAGCCGTTCTCTTCGTCGAGGTAGTAGGGGTTCTCAAAAGCGGAGAGTTTGGCGGAAATGGCAGTATAGAGGGGGTAACCCGGGGTTGGGGTGAGGACATTCTCGCCGTCGTTAACTAATGCGGTGAGGCAGATATCAATAGCTTCACTGGCACCGTGTGTAACAAACACGTCGCGGATGTTCTTTATCCCTTTTCTCTCACCCTCGCCTCTGATGGCCTCAACAGCTTCTTTTATTCCCGAGGAGGGAGCGTAGCCGTTTTTGTTCATCAGCATCGCGCGGTATGATGCTTCAATCAGGTGACGTGGGGGTTCAAAATCATAAATGTTGGGGTCGCCGATATTGAGGTAAAGTAATTCCTTACCGGTCTTTGCGACTTCATCCGCCACAAGGAGGATATCCCTTATCGCGTAAGTGATATTTTCAGTTCTGACTGCCGGTTTTATTGCTTCAAGTGCCATAAGATCTTCCGTGTTTCAAAAATAATGTGTCCACAAATTTACTGAAATTTTGTGACAGGAATAAGGGTAAACAGAGGGGGGTTTGCTTTTAATAATTTTGGCTGTGGAATTGGTGAGGGAAGCACTAAATATTCCCCGGAACGAATTCCACGGCTATTGGTTTAAAATTCAGACGGGAAATCCTGTTAATCTTTTCAAATCCTGTCAATCGTGTTCAAGACAATTAATCCTGAAAATCCTTTTCAAATCCTGTCAATCGTGTTCAACAATTCAGCACTCTGCTATCGTGTAACCGGCTTTCCCCACAAAAACTATGGCGAATGTTTTGCAATCCAATCCTTCTGCCGCGAGTTCAGCTTTGTATCTGGCAACCTGCTCA
>JAEYUD010000052.1 GCA_023433685.1 Bacteroidota bacterium | reverse complement strand
CGCCCGGGGCTACATTATACACCTTTCTGAAATCGAGGTCGTCACCATAGGAAATGGTAATTGCCGTTGCCACCAAAAAAACTATCATCATCACGTATCGCATCTTACAGCTCCTTTGCATCGAGTATCGTTTTTGCTCGTATCTTAATGTATGGGTTCTCTTCCTGATCAAGACGGGTCTTGAACACTGTTTTTATTTCATCGTCGGCTTTAAAGCCGTTTTCAATAGCTTTAACGAGAGTATTTATTGCTTCTATCCTGTTGCCGGGGGTGTGATCGTTAACGAGGACGTGGAGCAGGGTTTTCTTTATTCCGTCATCAAATGGGAGGTCGGCAAGGGTTTTAAGAGCCTGGAGCCTTACGCCGGGGTTTTCGTCATTTTTAGCGGCGAGTATCAGCGCTTCCTTTACTCCGGCGAGCTGGTTCTTGTCATATCTGTTGTTCACAAGATTTATCGAGTTGAGCCTGGTTCCGGGGTTCTTTTCATTCAATATAGAGTATGTGAGGAGCTTCTGTATCTCCGGGTCTTCCGGTGAACCAGAAACGGTGATCCTTTTATACGCGTCGAAAGTGAAAGTAATATTCCCGTCCTTTGTATCGCGGTCGTTAAACATAACGTTCGTTATGCGGGTTTGCTGGTCGCCTTTATCTGAAACGTTCGCGAGGAATGAGTCCTGATGTTTGGAAGTGCCGCCAAGAAGGAGGAAACCGGCTACAAGTCCTGCCGCGAGACCCCCTGCTCCTGTGAGAGAAGGTATCATGAAAGGTGAGCGTAAAAATGCCCTGATCCTCTCTGAAAAACTCACTTTATCAGGGAGGGCATAAATGGTTCTTCTAAGTTCACGCCTTGAATCAACGAGTAACTTGTCAACGTTAAACTCAGGATTTGCCGACTGAAAGTCAGCCATCATCTTCATCTGAAACCGGTACTCTTTACCGCAAATTTCGCATGAATCGATATGATCAAGAAGTTCCCGTGATTCGGTATCAGTAAGCTCGCCGGAAACGAGCATCATAATTTGTTCAGTTAGGTCTTTATGTTCCATCATCAAACCTGTTCGTAAAAGGGCTTTAAGGCATGTTTCAATTTCAGAGAGGCTTCAAAAAGGTACCGCTTAACAGTTCCTTCATTGAGCCCGGTCAGTTCCGATATTTCTCTGATCTTGTAGTCCTCAAAATATTTCATCGTGAAAACCAGTTTTTGTTTTGCCGGAAGTTCATCAACTGCTTTATTAATTTCCATTTTTATCTCGGAATTACCGAGGTTGTCGAGTGGTCCCGGATATTTGCTTTCGATCTGCATTGCCGGCTTTGCGTCGTCTTCATCATCAAAAGCCGGACTTTCGAACACATCCTCGCTTCGGTGTTTTTTGCTTCTCTCAATGTAAGAGAGGCATACATTGGTGGCGATACGAAAAAGCCAGGTTGAGAACTCGCTTTTGAACCCGAATCCTGGAAGGCTTTTCCAGACACGCAGGAATACTTCCTGATAAATGTCTTTCGCATCTTCTTCGGAGCGGGTATATTTCAAGGCTAAAGTGATGACTTTTCTGTCATACTTCTTAACCAGCGCTTCGAAGGCAGAGCGATCGCCTTTCGCCGCCATTTCAATTAGATTGTAACCGTCTTGAGCCATTTTTTTCCGTTTACCTGTTTGGTTAGACCCGGAGGATTAAAAAAAGGTTGTAGTTCAGGCGTTAAAGTTACCGAAATTCGCAAATATTTTACAGGAGGATGCGATGCCTCATCGAAAAAAGATACTCGTAGCAACAAAAAACCGTGGCAAGATGGTTGAGATCAGATCAATATTGAGAAGTGATGACTTCGAGATCATTCCGGCTGATCAGATCCGTTCATATCCCGATATCCCTGAAACGGGAACTACATTTGAAGAAAACGCGATTATTAAAGCAACAGAGTCGTTCAAACTCACCGGAATCCCGGCGCTTGCAGACGACTCCGGGCTCGCTGTTGATTGCCTCGGCGGTCGTCCGGGAGTTTACTCTGCCCGTTACGCCGGTGAAGACTCCGATGACAACGGCAACAACACTAAGTTGCTAAATGAGTTGACAGAATTCGATCCACCATACACTGCCCGTTATGTTTGTGTTTTGGCGTTCTACGACGGAAATGAGATCATAACAAAGAGGGGTGAGTGTGAGGGCGAGTTGATAACAGAACCCAGAGGAACCAATGGATTCGGATACGATCCGCTTTTTGTGCCGGCCGGTTATGAACTAACCATGGCAGAGCTGGACCCTGACGTAAAAAATAAACTTAGTCACAGATTTAAAGCTATTGAAAAGATGAAAGACGCGCTTGAGATATGGAAAGAAAAATGAGAAATGGATTTTTGCTGATTGTAATTATTGCTTCAGGGTTGTTTTTTTCTTCATGCAAGGAGGCAGTTGCACCAGAGCAAATGCTGCCCGTGAAAAATTATTTCCCCCTTCCCAACAACACGATTTACAAATATTCAGTGGATTCTATCTCAGCAGAGAACGTCTACTTTAATATCGGCACCAAAACAGTTACCTTTGGCCCCGAAGTAGTGGTCGCGGGTACCCCTTACTACAACCAAAATGAAGAGACAGATTACACGGGGGGTGATTTGGTTACCCAAAAAGCCAAAGTCAGGAAGACTGAAAGAGGCCTTTATTACTACATCGACACATCCGGTATTTCAGCACTGATCCCGGATACTCTTAAGCCATTTGTTCAGATCGACAGGGAAGTGATCGCGATGTCACTGCCGTTCTTTCAGGGACAAACCTGGTCAGCATTTAAGTTCAATGTAGCGATTATTCCTCTTATAAATGTCACTGCCACTTATCGTGGGAGCGCGGTTTTTAACAATGATGTTGAAGGTTTGCCCTCAAGAGTGAACGCTGAGATTATTAAATACGAATTAAAGATAACGATTCCGGATCTTGGTTCCGGGCCCGTTACCCTCGACTACACGGGAGAGGTCTGGTATTCAGAAGAACTTGGTGTGGTGATGCGGGAAGGTGACCATTTTCTTTTCCAGTTGCTCGGAGGTGGGGTGATAGATCTTCTTTCTCCAAATTACAAAGTCAGGGAGAGATTAACCCGGATTTCAAGGTAGCGAAACATGGGCTCGCTTTTTAGGTGAGCCCGCATTTCCTTGAATTCGTCGTATATTTAAAATTGGATTTTTTTAATTTACGGATAATAGATGATAGAAATTGACAAAGCGTACAGCTCGTCCCCGGTTGAAGCCAAGTGGTACAAATACTGGCAGGACAAAAAGCTTTTCCGCTCCGAAGTTGACGAAACAAAAACGCCTTACACCATTGTAATTCCCCCCCCGAACATCACCGGCATGCTTCACCTTGGTCACGTTCTGAACAATACCATACAGGATATTTTGATCAGGCACAAAAGGATGCAGGGTTTTAATGCCTGCTGGGTACCCGGTACCGACCACGCTTCAATTGCCACAGAGGCAAAAGTGGTACACCACCTTGCCGAGCAGGGGATCGGGAAAAAAGAGATCGGGCGCGATGAGTTCCTAAAGCACTGCCACATCTGGAAAGAAAAATATGGCGGGATCATAATAAGTCAGCTAAAGAAACTTGGGATAAGCTGCGACTGGGAGCGGCTCCGCTTCACAATGGATGATCACTATTATCAGAAAGTCATTGAGTCGTTCGTGAAGCTTTACAAAGACGGACTGATCTACCGTGGCTACAGGATGGTTAACTGGGATCCGAAAACGCAGAGCGCCATCTCCGACGAAGAGGTTTATTACCAGACAATGAATATCAAACTGGTACACATCCGCTACCCCATGGTAGATGGATCAGGGGAAGTGGTGGTCGCCACTACACGCCCCGAGACGATGTTCGGTGACACCGCGGTTGCAGTAAATCCAAACGACGAGCGCTATACCGGAATGATCGGAAAGAAAGTCATCCTCCCCCTTACCGGGCGTGAGATAGAGATTATCGCTGATGATTATGTCGATTCATCATTTGGAACCGGTGCCGTAAAGATGACACCTGCCCACGACGTTAACGACTATGAAGTGGGGCTCCGCCACAATCTTCAACTCATTAACATCCTCCACCCTGATGCCACACTGAATGAAAACGCTCCAGAGGCGTTCCGGGGACTCGACAGATACGAAGCCCGTAAAAAGGCAATGAAGATGCTGGAAGAAGAGGGCTATCTGGTTAAAAGTGAAGATTACACCACTAATATTGGTTTCTCACAAAGGGGTAATGTTCAGGTTGAGCCTTACATGTCAGAGCAGTGGTTCATGAAGATGGATGAACTCGCCAAACCGGCTCTTAAAGCTGTTTCTGATGGTGAGATCAACTTTTATCCGCCTCACTGGGTGAAAACCTACGAGCACTGGATGTCGAATATTAAAGACTGGTGTATCTCCCGTCAGCTTTGGTGGGGGCACAGAATACCTGTTTGGTATAATAAAGCCACAAAAGAAATATACTGCGATGTAAATCCTCCTGCAGATATTGAAAACTGGATTCAGGATAACGATGTTCTCGATACCTGGGCTTCAAGCTGGCTTTGGGCACATGATGTGTTTATGACAGAAGAAGAGCAGGAATACTACTACCCCACGGACACCCTTGTAACCGCCCCTGACATCATCTTCTTCTGGGTTGCCAGAATGATAATGGCAGGTTACTACTTCCAGGGTAAGATCCCTTTCAAACACGTCTATTTTACAAGCGTCATCCGCGATGATCTCGGAAGAAAGATGAGCAAATCGCTCGGAAACTCTCCTGATCCACTCGACGTGATCGACAATTATGGTGCAGACGCGCTCAGGTTCACTATGATGTTCCTCGCCCCGTTGGGTCAGGATGTCCGATTTAGCGAAGACAAATGCGAAATAGGTAGAAACTTCGCGAACAAGATATGGAACGCAGGCAGATTCATTCTTATGAACACCCCTGAAGGTTTCGTATATAATGAAAACTATAAACCCGCTGAAGAGGATTTTGTTGACCACTGGATCGACTCAAGATTGAACTCAACAGTGAAAGAACTTAACAAAGCTCTTGATGATTTCGAACTGACCAACTCGTCGAAACTTATCTATGCTTTCATCTGGTCAGATTTCTGCGATTGGTATATTGAGCTTATCAAGAATCGCTTCTACAGCGATGACCCGGCTGTAAAAATGGATGCCGCTCAAAAGGCTGTTGGTCTGTTTGACAAGATACTGAGGATGCTTCATCCATTCATGCCGTTCATATCTGAGGAGCTTTGGCACCTGATAAAGCCCCGTGAAGAAGGTGATTCGATCAGCGTTGCGTCATTCCCTGAAGCAGATGAAGCCCGGATCAATCCCGACAGGGAAAAACAGATGGAGTTCTTGCAGGAGCTAATAACAGCGGTAAGAAATATCCGTGGTGAAATGAAGATAACCCCCTCAAAGAACGTTAAACTTCACCTTAAAACCACCGTTTATGACCCCCTCTATGGAGACCTTATCAAGAAACTTGCAAAGGTTGACGAAATAACCTCCGGAGCTGAAATTGATAAACCCGCCAAGAGTGCTTCAGCGGTAATAAAAGACTGTGAGATTTTCGTTCCGCTCGAAGGGATCATTGATCTTGATGTTGAAAGAAGCAGATTGGAAAAAGAGATCGAAAGGATCAAAGGTGGACTTTTCGGGCTCGATAAAAAGCTCTCCAATCAGGAATTTGTATCCCGTGCTCCCGCTGATATCATCGAGAGAGAACGGAACAAAAAACGTGATTGGGAAGAGAGCCTCGCAAAGCTTGAGGCTATCCTGGCCGATCTCTCCTGATAATCACCTCTTGCTTATTCTCTTAGGCTGCTCTGAAAAGGGCAGCCTTTTTTTTGTCTGAATCAGTTTACCGCCTCGGGGCTTGCCCCTTTGGGGATTAACAGCTCGCCACTTCGGGTGATTAAGGGAATACCGGTTTAACAGAATTATGGTTAATAAATTTTTAAACTAAATATTAAAGCAATGCTTTATCTTGAGTAAAATATCTTGTCTGCAAAAAGAATGTTACAATGCTCCCTGTAAAGCTTCACTTTAAGATTAAATATTTAAAATTCCATTCTGTTTTTATAAGTCCTGTGATCATGGAAATCGGCATTTGGTGATGAGTGGTGAGACGCGAGAAAGAACTCCTCGCCGTTTTTCAATTTTAGAACCATTGAAGGCAGGAATGAAAAACCAACTGGTGAAAATCGTTTGGCCGGGGTAATTTCCGCTCTGAAATGAAGATGCTCCCGGTCAATTGAAACAATCCGGGAGCACGCAATGAAATCATCAGATTCAACAATCGGACCACGATAGACTTCAAAGCGGAAGATGTTGTAATCACCATTTGGTGCGAAGTTAAACTCATAGTACGTGGTGCCACCATCCGGTTTGATGAACATTTCGAAGCAAGTTGAGAGCCACAAATACATTTTTCGTGCTCCGCCTGTGGTCCCTGCAAGCTCCATATCGGCCATGGTTCCTTCAATAAAATAGTCGCAGATCAGTGCTCCGTTCATGTTGTTGATAGCGAAAGTTATCCGGTGCTCCGGATCACCTGAAAAGGGGGTTAAAATAAGTTTCATATCATGTAAATAAATGTTGACAACGGTTTCAAAATTGGTAAATTTGTGAATTGGTATTGGAAAAAATAATCAATAACGATCAGAAATGATCAATAACTCCCGGAATTCAATGAGCGATCACGAACTGTTGTTAATGATAGCCAAGCGGGACCTTGACGCGTTCAGGGACCTCTTCAGGCGCTATTCAAAGCTTGTTTACGCCCTCGTAACAAAGATAATCGAAGAAGAGGCTGTAGCAGCCACCACTTTTGAGGAAATTTTTCTGATCATCTGGAACAAGGCTTCACGGTATGACGCGAAATCTCAAAATGCCTTCTGCTGGATCATTACCCTCGCGAGGAACAAAGCCATTGATACAAAGAGGAGGAACTGGTATCCGGGACAGATGGATGAATATTCTGACGATTACGAAAACTACATAATCGTTCCGCACCTCTCGAAGCAGATCGATCCTCTCGATCTTGAGATGGCAATGGGTATCAGTGGCAGCATTGAAAAAGCGTTGATGGGGCTTACCGAAGCCCAGCAACACGTAATTTACCTTGGAATGTACTATGGCTTTACACAGTCAGAGATCAGTAAAAACCTCAACATTCCAATTCAGACCGTCAACTCGAAGATAAGGATAGCACTCAGCTCATTACGTGATAATCTACTGCATGGTGAAGGATGACAACTGAAGAGAAAAAGAAATATGAAAATCTGATCCAGGCCTTCGCGCTGGGAGCATTAGACAAGGAAGAGTTTATTGAAACTGTTCACGCTATTGAGTCGAGTGATGATTTCGCGTGGCAGGAGCTTGGTGAATATCAAAACCTTACTTCGCTCTTGGTTTCATTCATCGACCCCCGTGAAGTGCCGGCTCACTCGCTCGAGAGGATACTGACAAGGATCGACGAGACCGGCTCTCCCATGCCTTCACCGGCAACGGAACGGAAAACAATAAGCTTCACAAAGTTAAGCAGCTTCGTTGATGATGCCGCGGATACCCCTGAATCAGAAGGGGAACCTTCAGGAGTTGACGGTGGTGATCTGCCTGTTGATCCTTATGCGATAGGCAGGAACGGACAATCGAGACCCGTTATTAACAGGCAGCCCGGTTTCCAGCGACCGGGTGTTCATACCCAAATGGCAGGCAGGGGAGCAGCGGAACCCGCCCCAAGGCCTGAAATTGATGAAAGGCCCTCTCCTGCAAGCGATGAACAGGATTATGAGCCCGGAATTGAAGAAGAAGCCAGGCTAATGCCGCACATTTCCCGTGAGAGTATCACGGGCCCGGAACCCGAGTTTTTCCCTGAGAGGACCACAGAAGAGAAATATCAAAGTGCCTCTTTTGGGATGACGATCGAGGAACCGCAGGATGAAGATGCTCCCAGGGGGCCTATAAATCCCCGCCGTGCACAAAGAAAACAACTTATCGAGCAGGAAGTGCAGGCAGCGGAGGAAACTGTTTCGAACCAATACACTTCTCCCGGAGTTGCTGAACCGTCACCTTCACAGGGCTACGATCGGGAGAGGGGAAGTTCCCGTTTCCCCGGTGTTGCAGCAGGGGGGGGCGGAGTAACCTCAACCGCTTTTTGGGGTGTTACCGGAGTTGTGGTTGTTACATTCTCCGTGGTGATCTACATAATGTTTTCAATGGTCAGTAGTGCCGAAGAGAAGCTTGACGCGAAGATAAAAGAGCTTGGTACTGCTCAGGCAAAAACAGAACTTTTGAGGAGCACGGTCACGATGAATCAGAACCTCCTCCTCTTTTTCAGCTCCGTGAAAACCGCGGGTCTGGTGAACCTGTATGGCAGTGACGACTATCCGGAAACTTTTGGAAAATTCTTCTATGGTGTAAAAGAAAAGAGGGGTTTTCTGCAGTTCACAAATATAACATCGTTCAATGCGGGTAAAGGTTTCCAGCTGTGGATACAGGTTGGCGGGGCATTCAAAAAGGCAGGTGGAGTGAATGTGCCCGATCAGAATATAGAGTTTTTTGAGCTCAGTGAGATTCCTGACCTTGCCCAGAGCGGAACTTACAAAGTAATGCTGACGGAAGAAAACGTTTCAGGAGCCGACACTCCTTCAAACACCGTAATAATGACCGGCTTGCTGATCATGAAAGCGAAAGAGACCAACTAACTGATCTCTTCGTCATTGTCATCTTTATTATTGTTTCCTTGCAAGAGGATGAAAACCACCGATATTGTTGCAAGAAAGAAGATCAACCAATACTTCGCGACCATTTCAAGAATTGCCTGTAACATCGAGTCCGGTGTCATTGAGTTTTCATGACTTAGGAAAAAGAAGGGGAATCCGATGAAAACTGCGGATACTATGATGAACCCGGGCGCTTTTGGATTGTCGAGAAAAAGAATGATCAAATTCACACCTATCATGAACATTGCCGTGGGCAGCAGAAGACTTGCCCACGGAATAGACATGAAATTCTGATTCAGGTAGATCAGTATGCCAACCAGGAACATGGTTGTGCCGATCAGGAGCGCCGGCACGTCATGCTTCCCAAAAACCACTATGACCGTTGCCAGCCCTGTGAGAATAAAGAGGAACGAGAAGATAAAGGGCCACGTAATATCGAGCACCTCGAATGCCTTAAGGCTCCACATCACCGCGACAATAATGAAGATAAAAGCCAGAAATTGCTTTATATGATTCATACTACAGAATCCGCATCCCCATACTTGAAGCAATAAGTTCAACAGCGAAAACGGCACTCGCGTTCTGATTGTCGAGTATTGGATTCACCTCGGTTACCTCAAGTGAAGACATGCAGCCACATTCGGCTATCGTTTCCATCAAAAGATGAGCTTCACGGTAACTAAGTCCTCCGGGAACGGGGGTACCTACACCGGGTACGATCGTGGGTTCCACACTGTCAACATCAAAACTCACATGAATGTGATCAACGTTGTTTTTGAACTGCTTCAAAACTTTTGAAACTATCCTGTGAATACCCATTTTGTCGATATCCGACATCGTATAAACAGTAAGCCCTGATTTCTTGATATTGTTCCTTTCCTTGGTATCGATCGATCGTGCACCGATTATCACGGCGTTCTCCGGAAGCACTTTTGGACCAGGAACATAAAGATCGGTCAACCGGCTTGACCCAAGCCCTATCGAAGCAGCAAGCGACATCCCGTGAATATTGCCCGAGGGGGTTGTCTCATCGGTGTTCATATA
>JAEYUD010000019.1 GCA_023433685.1 Bacteroidota bacterium | reverse complement strand
TTGATATCATCGAAACCGTAGCCGAGCTCATGCAGTTTTTTGAGGTGCTGCCCCCGTTCAAATTGCCAGGCGGTGTAAAGGGGAATGCCCTCATCAGAAGTGCCGGAGGGCTTAACAAGTTCCTCCTTATCCCAATCGGTGAGTATTCTTTTTGATATCCCGAGCTTTGAAGCGAATTCATCAGCCGTGAAGATCTCTTTCATAACCTATACCTATACGTGCATTTCAAAAAAAAGATGACAGTTAACGTACACCAATATATCAGTTTAAAGTTACAAAGCAAGTAAAAAATGAATCATTTTTCATAATTTTTATTGCGTGGGGTAAAAGCGGTATTTTTGCGTACTCAAAAACGAAAGATTATACAGGAAAATGGAACTTATAAAATCCAAACAACGGATTATAGTTGATTATTTGCTCATAGCCCTCGGAGCCTTCATCATGGCGCTCGGTATCAGCGTCTTCCTCATTGACGCGAAAGTGGTGCCGGGAGGTGTCAGCGGACTCTCGATGGCGGTGTACTACTTTACCAACGGCGCTGTCCCGGTCGGTATCATGATCTGGGTACTGAATGTGCCGCTATATATATGGGGCCTGAAGGAGCTCGGGAAGTCGTTCGGTATCAGAACCTTCTATGGCTTTACCCTCAATTCATTCTTTATTGACATGCTCAGGGGTGATTTCCCCGGACTTGGCTTCATCCGCCTGCAAGACTCCCAGACCGTGCAGGACCTCCTCCATCACGACTTTTTCTTCCTGATAGTGATCGGCGCCGTTCTCCTTGGAACAGGTCTTGGCGTGATCTTTAAGTTCGGTGGAACCACCGCCGGCTCCGACATTGTGGCGGCAATTCTGAAAAAGAAATACGGAATGAAACCCGGAACGGCGATCATCCTGATCGATATTTTTGTAATTCTTCTTGCCGGAGCGGTGATCGACTGGAAGGGGCTCAGCCCCGAAAAACCGGCCCTGTCGCTCACTCTCTACGCGATACTTCTGCTGTTTATTTCCTCCAGGCTTGTGGATCTGATAATCGACGGATTCGACTATGCCAAGGCGGCGATAATTATCTCTGATAAGAATGATGAAGTCGGCGAAGCGATAATGAACGAGCTCTCCCGCGGGGCAACCGCTTTGAAATCGAGAGGTCTTTACCGCAATATCGACCGTGAGGTTATCTACACCGTTATCACCAACAAAGAACTACCCCGTTTAACGGAAATAGTACACAAGGTTGACCCCACCGCGTTCATGATCATCAACAATGTTCATGAGATATTGGGCGACGGTTTCAGACGAAGGATCTGAGAACAAAGGGGGGATGCCGGGATGATACGGGTTTTGGCGCGGATCACGATATTTACTCTCCTGTTGCTCGCGCGGCAGGGGGGTGATCTGTCTTTCGCGCAAAGAAAACCGGTGATTCTCGGCGTTGAGCAGGGGCTCTCGCAGGCCGCGGTAAGGTCGATAACCCAAAGTCAGGACGGCTTCCTCTGGATAGCCACCTGGGGCGGACTCGACAGGTACGACGGGCACGGCTTCAAGAATAACAGCCACATACCCGGCGACACTTCATCCCTCGCAAACAACAACCTTATTAAAGTATCGGTCGATAGCCGGGGCAGGCCATGGACCACCGCGATCGACGGGAAGGTTGACATACTCGACCCCCTGACCGGAAAATTTACACACTTGAGGGACGATAAAGGAGAACCAGTAACAGCAGAGTGGAACAACTTTCCAATCAGGTTCGACTCTGACCACACAGTTCTCTTCTCAACCAAGGGGGTGATGCTCATTGATGACTCGCGTCTTCGTGCCGTTCAACTCCCGGAGCGAAGGGAAATAAACATTTCAGCGGTAGGCGCGGCATTTTTTCGCGGGAGTTACCTTTATCTCGTCGACAGGTCAAAAGGGGTTAAGAAGATATTTTTGCCCTTCGAACCGAGTGGCATTTCAGGCGTGGTTAACGGAAAAGTGAAACTGGTTACCAAAAACGGTGAACTCCACGAGTTTGAGGCAATAACCGGCAAGACAAGAAAGCTGCTGAAGCTTCTTGAAGTGAAAATGCCCAACAGTTTCTACACATATCAGATACACACCGACTCCAAAGGAGTGATACGCATCGTGACCAGCGAGGGTTTCTTCCTTTTGGATGTGAACGGAAAGGTTCATACAACCCTTGTGCCTGACGGGGGAGAAGAATTCAGCTGGAAGGGTGTGGTTTATTCGGTTTTTGAAGATCATCTGGGGAATTTATGGGTGGGTACAGGCTCGGGCCTGCTGAAAATATCAGGCAGGAAGGTGCCGTTTCAAAATTCCCCTGAAGACGGCAACTGGAAGGAAACCGTCGGTGAGGAGATGCTGATAGCCATGCTCCATTTATCGGAATCAAAAATGCTTATCGGTACGACGGGCGGGCTTTATACCTTTGACCAAACCAACCAATCCTTCAGGAAACACCCCGGTGTTTTCCCCGGTGAAGCAAAAATACCGGTTTACCGCCTCTTCAGAGGCAGCAAGGGTGGCATCTGGGCTGGCACAAGAAAAGGTCTGCTGAAACTCACCGTCAACGGTGATGTTGTTTCAGCGGAGGTGATCCGTCTACGGGCTCCATCCGGAGAAGAGGATTGGATAAACAGAATACTTTCGATCATCGAAGGGGGGAGCGGGGAGCTCTGGCTGGGGACAGTCAGCGGTATCGTCAGATACTCTACCGAAACCGGTAATTACAAGACATTCTACTTCCCGTGCAACTTCGGAGATGAGGGCAGCAGTTATATCCTCTCCCTCTACCGTGACGGCAACATCCTTTGGGCCGGCACCAACAGCGAGGGCCTCCTCAGGATCAACACTTCGAAAATGACCTACACCCGCTACAGCACACGCCCTGAAAGCAAACTGAAACTCCTCAGTGACAAGATAATGACGATCACTAAAGACAAAGAGGGGAACATCTGGGCGGGAACAATGAACGGCGGCATTAACATCATCAGCAGCGACCTGAAGAGCATGAAGTACCTCACGACAACCAACGGTCTTGCGAGCAATCTGGTGTTTGGTTTGCTGGCCGACCGTTCCGGTTTCATCTGGGCATCAACCTCCAGGGGGCTGGTGAGGATCGACCATCGCACTCACAAAACCAGAAATTACACCAAAAGCGATGGTGTCCTCTCGGTTGACTTCAACCAGAACGGATATTATGTCGGGCCCGATGGAAAATTTTACTTCGCGGGAAGCCGTGGGATGACAGTTTTCGATCCCGAGGTGGTTCAGAGAAGCGGGATAATCCCAAAACTCGCGCTTACCGATCTGAAAGTATTGAATGAACCCGCCCTCGGCAGACTTAAAAACGGTGAACTGGTGCTTGAGCACTATGAGAACTTCTTCTCGTTCGAAATGTCAGCGGTAACATTTGAGGATGACGCCTACAACCTCTACTTCTGGAAACTCGAGGGGCTCACCGATGAGTGGGTAAACGCAGGGAACAGGAGAACTGTTGATGTCTCCAACCTCCCGCCGGGTGAGTACACCCTGAAAGCCAAAGCCTCAAACGGCGATGACGGATGGAGCGGTGAGACGGTTCTTGCAAAGATAGTGGTGGTTCCCCCGTTCTGGATGACGGCGTGGTTCTGGACCCTGACAGGCTTTTTACTGGCCGGCGTTATCGTGATGATAACATACACCCTCTCCCGCAGAAAGCTCAACCGTGAGATCGCTGAGCTTGAAAAAGAGAAAATGATAATGCTCGAGCGCACCAAAACCCGCGACAGGATAGCACGCGACCTTCATGATGATCTTGCCTCAACCGTGAGCGGCGCGGGGTTATATATGCAGTCGGCTACAAGTGTGCTCGGTCGCGACGATGAAACCGCTAAGAAGATGATAGAGAAATCAGCCTCACTCCTCACTGAAGCCGAGCAGGCGATGCGGGATATCGTATGGTCGGTCTCCCCGCAATACGACACGGTTGATAACCTCGCCCTGCGCGTCAGGATACTCGCCCGTGAACTTTGCGAAGCAGCGGGGATAAAGTTTGATTTTGAGAAAACGGGGGAATCGACAGGCATACTCGGAGATGAGATCAGACGGAACCTCTATCTTTCGGTTAAAGAGGCTTTGCTTAACGCAGTCAAACACTCGGGCGCGGGCCGGATCTCAATTACTGTCTCGACAGAGCAGGGCAGGATCGGGATCAGGATCACCGACAACGGGAGTGGGTTCAGGATGGAATCGCAGGCCGAAAAGCTCGGCGGCAACGGTCTGACCAACATCAGGAAGAGGTGCGAGGAGATCGGTGCCACTTCCCTTATAGAGAGCTCGGAAGGTATGGGCACGAAGGTCACGATAAACTGCGGGATCGAAAAATGACTCAATCGCGCTATTTAGTTACACGGCGGAATTTCCGATCTTGACGCATGGAAAACAGAGAAATAAGCATCGCCATTGTTGAGGATCACCGCGACTTCCGTGAAGGGCTGGTGAGCTTCATCTCATTCTCGCCCGGTTATAACTGCGTGGCGAACTTTTCCTCTGTTGAAGCTGCGCTGGCGGGCCTCCCCGAAGTGGAGGTGGTACTGCTCGATATCAACCTGCCGGGGAAGTCGGGGATCGAGGCATTGCCTCTTATCAAGGAGAAATATCCTGAAATCAGGATCATCATGATGACGATCTTTGATGACTCCGAAAACATCTTTAACGCGATGCAGGCGGGTGCCGATGGCTATCTGCTGAAAAACACACCGCCGCTTAAGATACTTTCCGCCATTGACGAGGTGGTCTCGGGCGGTGCCCCGATGTCGCCCTATATTGCCAGAAAAGTGGTCGATTTTTTCAATAAAAATAACAATTCCGGCAACGACTACGAACTTACACAGCGGGAAAACGAGATACTCGCCCTCCTTGTTGACGGCATCGATTCCCACACCATCGCCGGCAGTCTCTTTATCAGCTACGAAACTGTCCGCAACCACTTAAGAAACATCTACCGCAAACTGCAGGTGACCTCGAAGGCACAGGCGGTATCGAAAGCCCTCCGCGAAAATCTGAT
Source organism: Bacteroidota bacterium (assembly GCA_023433685.1). Classification (GTDB taxonomy): domain Bacteria; phylum Bacteroidota; class Ignavibacteria; order Ignavibacteriales; family Ignavibacteriaceae; genus UTCHB3. Next base: position 1,579 of record JAEYUD010000019.1, on the reverse strand, counting down.
AAAATGACGCGTTTGCGTTATTGATACGCGTATTGCCGCTGCACTAAATTTGTGCAGTTCAATAAATCAAAAGGTAACCGCAATGCGCAGAATCTTTCAACTGACTTTTCTCTTCTTTTTCATTATCGCGACCGATCTCCTTCCGCAGTGGACCGGAGTAACTTCCCCGACCTCTGACAGATTAAGGAAGGTCCAGTTCCTGAACAACGATCTGGGGTGGATTGCCGGGGAGTCAAGTGTTCTTAAGACCACTGACGGCGGTACTACATGGACCTCGTTCACAACCAACATAAGTGATACCCGTGGTTTTTTTGCCGTTTCAGCCACAACAGCGTTTATCTGCGGCACCTTCGGAAAGATCAGTAAAACCACAGACGGTGGAGCCACATGGGTGGCGCAAACCACCGGAGCCCCCAATCTCACCTCGATTGAGGCAATTTACTTCCATAATGAAAATAACGGCTGGGCCGTCGGCACCGATGGATTTATGATCAAAACCGTCAATGGCGGGGTATCCTGGCAGACGGTTACTACAACGGCGACATCAAGCTTGAGAAGTATAAAATTCCTTGATAGCAATACCGGTTGGGCAGGTGGAGGTACTGATTTCCTGCGAACTACAGATGGAGGGGTTACATGGACGAAGATCAATGGTTTTGCCTCGGTGAGGGATATCCATTTCCTCGACGCGAACAGAGGGTTCGTTTCAGAGACATGGGGGCAGGACAATTTTGTCCAAAAAACCACGGATGGCGGAGTAACCTGGACACAGTCAACCACCATTTCCACCGGTCCTTACTACTTCCATGGAGTGTACTTCACGGATGCCAATACCGGTTATGTTGTTGGGAGAACCATGTTTTTCCTTGGTAATTACGGTGCCTACAAAACAACCGACGGCGGCACCACATGGACGGCGTTAACTGCGAGTCCCGTTCCAATGTTTGAGAATTTCAGATCGGTCACATTCACTCCCAACGGAACCGGTTGGGCGGTTGGTGACAACGGCGCGATCTATAAACTTACAGGCGCGACTTCTGTCGCCGAAGAAGGCGGTTCACCCGTTGATTTCACTTTAAACCAGAACTATCCGAACCCCTTCAACCCGGAAACCGTTATCCGTTTCGCGCTACCCGTCGCAGGAAATGTGACACTTACGGTTTATAACTCACTCGGTGAAGTGGTTGCCACTTTGGTTGATCAGTTTGTTGAGGCAGGTGCTCACAAAGTGGAGTTCAATGCCGTGAACCTCCCCAGCGGAATGTACATTTACAAACTAAACGCGGGCAACTTCACATCTGTAAAGAAGATGCTTCTCTTGAAATAAGGGGTGTTTTGGATTGCTCCGGCAGGTCACCAGGGGAGGCCTGCCGGTCGCATTTTAAAGGGGACTGTTAGTTCGAAAGGTACTTTCCGGTGATCGATTTGAACTCGCGGAGGGCTTCGTCAACTTTAGTGACATCCTTTCCGCCAGCGGTTGCCGACTGCGGTCTTCCGCCGCCACCGCCGCCTACTATCCTTGCTACATCACCAACTATCTTCCCTGCCGTGAGGTTTTTCCCTTTGATCAGGTCGTCGG
>JAEYUD010000166.1 GCA_023433685.1 Bacteroidota bacterium | reverse complement strand
ATCAGTGGTTGTTAAAATAAACGACCGGGGACCCTTCGGCAGGGATCGCGAGATCGATCTTTCCTACATTGCCGCCAAATCGCTTGATATGTTGAACGATGGAGTGGTGGATGTTAAAGTAGACATTCTTGCCTCCAATTAAGCAACCTCAACACTGCAAATTGGCGCGCGATTATTAAATTTGGTTCTCTATTTAAGAAATTTACGGAAGCCTTCCTGCTGACAAGATCATTGACCGAACTCCGGAATTCTGATCCACCTTTTCTGGGGATCGTACTGGTGCTCGCCATCGCTTTGGCTTTGCTCCCTCCGGTCGCCATTCCGGCTCTTTTGGGCTCGGTTGTTTTCTTCTCCCTCCTGAAAGCTGGTGGCGGAAGATTTAACCTCGTGGTCACGCTTTTGCTGCTTCAGATCACGAGCAGCACTCTTGATCCCGCGTTACGGTTGGCTGTGGTTAGCTGGTCTTTTCTTTCCTTGGGATGGTTCGGGCTGGTTGCTGTTGAAGATCAGGAGGTCACATCTCAAGTCCCCCGGGGATTGATCACGCTGGTTTTGTTCATCCTTTTCTTCATGACTATATCATCCCTCGTCTCGATCGGACCTGAAAAGGCCCTTTCCGCCACTCTCAGACAGACTCTGTTCTTTGTTTACGCTTTTCTGATCTATCTTAATGTAAGGGAGGAGAAGGATGTCTTTCTTATCCTCTCCACCCTGATAGTCACCGGTTCGCTTAACGCCCTTGGGATAGTAATAAAGATTTTTACCGAAGGGATTACCGCGGCAACTCTTCTTGCCGGACCGATAAGATTTTACGGCATATTCAGTTTCATCAACATGAACTTTGCGGGCACAACCATCGCCTTCGCGGCGGTGATTACCCTCTCATTCTTCTTCATTCAGAAGAGGGGGAACAGGTTGGCACGTGTTCTCACCGGTACATTCAGTACTATTCTCTTCCTTGCCGCATTGATCTCCAATTCAAGGGCATCAATGCTTGCCGCGATGCTCGCTCTCTTGGTGTTCGTGCTGATCAGGTATCCCCGTTACAGATTACCGTTCGTGGGAGGTGTGGCATTTGTCGGGGCAGTCCTCGTTCTGGTACCACCTGTGCATGAGTTTATTCTCCTGATGTTCCGGGCTGAAAACTTTCTCAATATCAGGGATTATCTGTGGGGGATGTCGTGGGCTGCAATTCAGGATCACTACCTCCTCGGCACAGGTCCCGATCTTTTTAAAGACTATTTCTTCAAATACATGACCGCTCCTGAGGGGAGTTATGCCCACTTCATGATCACCAAACTTTATCTCGAAGCCGGTGACAGTGGTCTTTCTCACAATTTCTTTATTTTCAGAATAACTGAACTGGGAATTCCGGGACTGATGACCGCGGTATGGCTACCTGGCCTTTTCTATTACTACGGTATCAAAACCATGAAAGCGTTAAAAGAGACCGACGGGGCTGGTTATACAATAGTTACGGGGATAATATCAATCGGTACAGGACTTTTGGCGAGAGCGATGTTTGAGTCGATAGGTTTCCTTACTCATGGGTGGTTGATGATCGACCTCCCATTCTGGATCTGCTTTATTTCCCTTCTTTTTTATTACCGGAAAACCGTTCAAATCCAAACAGAAAACCGGAAAAACTCCCCATTGCATAATAAAAGTGCATCATTATGAAAATGGGGGGCAACATTACCGCTGCCTTGCCATTCCTGATGATCCGCAGAAAACTTTCAAACATCACAGTTCCAAGATAAACTCCGAGAGTAAGCATAAATGTACCTATTGTGAAAAGGGCGTACTTTCCTTCTTCAAAATAGTTGAAAACACCGGTCAATAGCAATAGTGTTATCATAAGAGCGTAAAAAAGAAACGGGGCTGCCTGCTTTACCGAATGACTTAATGGATCGAGAGCGAAAAACCTGCCATAGTCATAATTTTGCTTCTTTAACTGCTGAAGTGTGCGCCTTGTGCGGTAGAAATAAGTGATCCCCGGGTAAGCGAATGATCTGAATCCTGCTTTAACTGCACGGGAATAAAACTCATTGTCCTGATTACGGATGAATTTCTCATTGAAAAAACCGATCTTGTCGAAAACTTCTTTACGGACAGCAAAAGCACCACTTCCAAATCCCGGAACGGGAGAAGGTACGTGATATATCCTCTGCCAGTTCCTGCCAAGACGCGAAAGATGGAACAGCTGGATCGCGCTCTCAACAATGTTTTCAGGGGGGAAAAAATCATAACAGGGGGAGAATATGGCGACGCCTGTTTCCCGCAGAGCAATATTTGAGAGGTTCCGGAAATAACACGCGTTCAGACTGCTGTGGGCACCGAGCATTTGAATAAGTTCAGCACCCTGACTTAATGCATGCTTTATCCCGATGTTTAACGCGTGAGGGGTGAATCTTGAAGGGTTTTTCAATAGGGTGATCTTGAACCCTGTATCCCTGAATTCACTCACTACCCATTCGATTTCGCTGTTCTCAGAACCTGTAACCACCACCACTTCGTCAAGATAACCGGTGTTACCTTCCGTAAGTATGTTTTCCAACAGGATTTTTAACGATCTGTGATCTTCGTATACCGGAATTACTGCAAAAATTTTAATGACAACGTCTGTTTTTGTTGAAAATTTACTATATTCTATCGTCTAATTTAACCTTTGTATGTTTAACAACAAGTACCATAACAACAACCCGGGCTCCAATGCGACGATATAACCATAACGGATCCAAAATCTTCATTGTTGATGATGATGAAACGAATTTAAAGTATTTGATGATCCGCCTGACACAGGCGGGTTTCGAAGTCACCCAGGCATCATCCGGTGATGAGGCGCTTCAGATACTCAACTCTTACAAACCCGATCTGATACTCCTTGACATCAAAATGCCCGGGATGGATGGTTTTGAGGTTTGCAGAAAAGTTAAAACCATGGAGGAGACAGAGGATATACCTATAATCTTCCTCACTGCCCTCTCTGATACTGTAGACAAGATCAACGGGTTCGAAGCGGGTGGGGTTGACTACATCACCAAACCGATAAATTTCGATGAAGTGAATGCACGGGTTAACGCGCACCTCACACTCGTGAAACAGCACCGCGAGCTCAAGGCCAGTGAAGCTAAGTTTCAGATGCTTGCCGACTTTTCATTCGACTTTGAATACTGGTTGAACGAAACCAACAGGTTTAACTACGTCTCACCTTCTTCAAAAAGGATCACCGGCTATACCCCTGCCGATTTTGAAGAAGACCCGTCACTCTTGAGAAGGATAATTTATCCGGAAGACAGGGAACGGGTTTGGAAGGATATAGAGGCAGCCTTCACTTCTAACGAACCACTCGTGCATGAATTCAGGATCGTAACCCGTGGTGGCGATATTAAGTGGATAGCACATAAATCCCTCGCCGTGGTTGACAAGGATGGAAAACATTACGGTCGCCGCGCATCAAATCAGGATATCACCACCCTGAAACTTGTTGAGGATGCTCTCCGCAGATCTGAATCAGAACTTAAGGAAGCCAACCATTCGAAAGATAAATTTCTTTCAATACTCGCGCATGATCTCAAATCACCGTTCACCGGTTTGATCGGGCTCTCTGAGATGATGTATAACTACGGTAGCGATCTCTCCAACGATGAGATGCGCGAATTTACTTCAGGCATTTATGAAGCTGCCAAAGTTATCTATACCCTTATTGACAACCTGCTTATTTGGACCCGCCTTCAATCGGGCAAAATGGAACAGTCACCTGCCAATCTGGACATAAAAAAAATAGTTCAGGAGGTTCTTTACCTCAACGAAACCAACGCGTTGAAGAAGAGTATTTCACTCTTTAACGAAGTGCCACCGGAGACTTTCGTTTTCGGTGATCATAACATGATCGACCTGATCTTGAGGAACTTGATTACCAACGCTATAAAATTCACACAGTATGGTGGTGAGGTAAAGATAAGCGCGAAAAGGAAAGGTGATCTTATCGCCATCTCCATCGCTGATAACGGAGTAGGTATTCCGGCTCAAAACCTGACCCGCCTTTTCAAACTCGACTCGATGCTCACAACAACCGGGACCAACAACGAACAGGGTTCCGGAATGGGTCTTTTACTCGTTAAGGATTTTGTTGAAGTGCAGGGA
>JAEYUD010000132.1 GCA_023433685.1 Bacteroidota bacterium | reverse complement strand
TATCGATAATAAGAACGAATTCACCTTTCAGGTTGTGTTTCGTCACCTTTTCATAAATGCTGCCGGCAGAGCTACGAAATATTTTTTCGGTTGGCAGCGTCAGGTCGAAGGCAAGAACGCTCTCCGTTCCCCTTCCAAAAGTGTCACAAATATCTTTCATGATATTTTTGAGGCGGTACGGGGTCTCAAGAAAAATTATCACCTCACTGAACTTTTTTAGTCGCTGGAGCTCGGAATAGCGCGAGTCCTTTTTTACCGGGAGCCAACCGTAATAAAAGAATTTTTCGATATGCAGCCCTGAAATGCTCAAAGCAGCAGTGAGTGATGAGGCACCGGGTACCGGCACCACTTCAACCCCCATCGCGATCAGATCATCAAGCAGGGTGTGACCGGGATCGGCAAACATCGGCGTTCCACAGTCGGAGATCAGCGCGGCTGACTCACCATTGATCAGCCGTTCTGTTATTACAGGGGTGTTCTCTCGCTCATCATGCTCGTTCAGCGTTATTAGCTCCTTTTTCAACCCAAGCTTCGATAGCAGCCTTCCCGCCTCTTTTGTGTCCTCACAAATTACGAAAGAAACTTCGGTCAACACCCTCACCGCACGGTAGGTTATATCACCCGGATCACCAATAGGGGTGGCAGTAACATACAATTTACCCGGCATTCTCTTCTTTCAGATGTGGCGGTTTGAATCCACGGTAAGTGTCGAACCGGGGGAAGTATTCGATAATATTGAAATATTTGTCGCGCAGCGTTCCTCCGCTCGGGTAGTAGTAATAGGTTTCCACAGTATCGGTTACCGATGCAGAAGGGCGCCCGGCAAGGGAGTAAAATCTGACTCTGTAAAAGCCCGCTTCATACACAGACTCTGTTAACTGTGTCACAAAATTATCATCATTGAAAGTTAAATCGTCATTCATCAAAATCTTCTTTAATACGTTGGATTTTTTGATTATTTTCACGCAAAGATACAAATGATTTTTTATTTTGATCAATCCTTGCAAAAAACTCCTTGATTATTAATCCCTCGTTTTAAATGACAAGTTCCCAATCCGGCGAAGTTACGGTAAATGTAGAATCCATCAGAAGCACGATAAGCGCGTTGCCTCTAATGGTGGTCGCCGTGGATGAGAATGGAATTTTTGTCGAATGGAATAAGATCGCCGAGGAGGTAACAGGGTGGAAAGCTTCGGAAATAGTCGGGAATCCAAACCCCAGCGTGTTGCTGTATCCTGACAAGGAGTACCTCGCGGAGCTTAGGAAATTCTGGAATGAACAGGGTGAGGAATACAGGAACAGGGTCTGGAAAGTAACCTGCCGCGATGGTTCGTGGAGATGGATAAGCTGGTCGAATATTTCCAAAAAGTACCCTGTGCCGGGGTGGATATCATGGGCTTTGGGAGCGGATGTTACAAGCCTGATCGAACTAAATGAGAAACTTCAGAAAAAAGAGCACAATCTTGAAACCATAGCACATGTTTCAGAAGTGCTTTTAACTGAACACAGTTTCGACGAGGCGATAATGAAGGCTTTCAAAGCGCTGGGCGAATCTTCAAATGCAGACAGGGTCTACATTTTCGAAAATGATTTCGACAAGACCTCCGGGAAATGGTTCATGAACCAAACTTATGAATGGGTAAAAGGCGGAATAGTTCAGCAGATCGACAACCCCGCGCTGCAAAATCTTTGTTACCAGGATAATTGTCCCCGGTGGCAGGAGAGAATGCTTGAGCGAAAATCTGTGAGCGGCCGAATTGTTGAATTCCCCGAAAATGAAAAAAGAACTCTTGAACCTCAAGGAATTCTCTCGATTCTTGTGGTTCCCATCTACCTGCATGATGAATGGTGGGGCTTCATCGGTTTCGACAATTGTACAACTGAAGATGTCTATTCACCTGCTGAAGAGGCAATGCTCCGTTCTGCTGCCGTTGCAATAGGTGGTGCCATTCAGAGGGAAAGGATCAACCGCCAGCTCCGCGATGCAAGAATGAAAGCCGAGGAAATGAACCGGCTGAAATCAAACTTTCTCGCGAATATATCCCACGAACTTAGAACACCATTAATCGGTATACTCGGCTACGCTGAGATGCTCGCCGAAGAGTTGCCCGACCCCGCGCACAAAAAACTTGCCGAAACAATAAAACTATCCGGGCAACGTCTTAGCAATTCAATAAGTTTGATACTTGATCTCTCGGAGATCGAATCAGACAGACTCTCCCTTAACATCGAGTCAGTTAACATTATGGAGGTGATCAGGGAATCAGTGGCGCTCCAGAGACGTGACGCGGAGCTTAAAGGGCTTGAAATAACTTTCGCGTTCCCTGAAAATCTCCCCCTTATCAAGTCTGACAGAAAAATGCTGCAGACCATTCTTGATAATCTCTTAAGTAACGCGATCAAATTCACTGCCGATGGTAAAATTGATTTCCGTGTCACGGTTGAGAATGGTCTTATGAGCAGAAGGATCAATATAATCGTGAGCGACAGCGGAATAGGAATTTCACATGAGCTCCAGCAGACTATCTTCGATGCCTTTCGCCAAGCCTCCGAAGGTCTGTCACGAAATTTTGAAGGCATCGGTCTGGGCTTGACGATAATTAAAAAATTCACTGAAAAGCTCGGTGGAACGGTTGAGATTCAGAGCAAACAGGATGTCGGAACCACGTTCACAATTTCCTTTCCTACATATCCCGGCTCCGCGGAAAACAACACTGCTTTAACCTTGGCTGATGAATATCCCGTTCTGACTTTCAATGAAAGAAAAAAAATTGTGCTCGCGGAAGCCGACCCGGCCTCCGAGACAATGTTGAAAGTTTTCTCAAGATCAATTGCTGAAGTGTTCCCGGCAAGAAATGTCGAAGAGATAATTCCAATGGCAATGGAAAGAAAAATTGACATGATCATTCTTGATATCACCCCAAAAAATCTCTACAGGATCAATGAAGTGATGAAGCTTTTCAGGAATGACTTTGTTCTCGGGAATACACCCGTGTTGGCGTTTTCTTCATACTCTACCGCGATCGAAACGTTCTACGAAGCGGGATTCGACGGACTCATACCAAAACCGATCACAAAGGGTGATTACCTTAAGATAATCCATAAATATCTGCTCTGATATTTCACCTCACAACTCCCCCAACCGCTCACTTCCATTTTTCCCATTTCCTTAGCCGGTAACCTTTTGTTAACTGCTGTCAGCAGTTGCATAAGTTCTGATTTCCAGGGCAACACCCTGCTTCAACCTATATTTTTTAGCTTTAGTCACCTATTTACTTTAATTATTTAATTATTTCTTTATATTTGCCTTTCAGATTAAAGTATTTAATCGATCTTGATTTAATCATTACAAAACAACGTTAAGGCATCTCATGAAAAAGTTTGGACTTTTCTCGTTTCTTGTACTTTTAACGGTTTCCGTTCTTGGACTCTTTTCCAATGGATCGCACACATCAGCGGGTATCACCGCGATTGATACAGGAGATACTGCCTGGCTGTTAACAGCAACCGGTCTCGTACTTCTAATGACGCCGGGGCTCGCGTATTTCTATGGCGGGATGGTGAGTAAAAAAAATGTTATCTCAACCATGTTCCAAAGTTTCATAGCCATGGGTGTGATTTCAATTTTGTGGGTGGTTGTGGGATTCAGTATTGCTTTTGGTGAAAGTTTCCACGGAATATTCGGCAATCCTTTTACGTTCTTTATGTTCAAGGATGTGGGACTGGCACCTGACAAAGCATTCGCCCCGACAATTCCGTTTCTTCTTTTTGCCATGTTCCAGTTGAAGTTCGCGATTATCACCCCTGCCTTGATCACTGGATCGTTTGCTGAGAGGGTTAGCTTCAAAGCATATCTGCTTTTCATGGTGCTTTTTTCGATCTTTATTTATGCCCCACTCGCGCACATGACATGGCATCCAGATGGGATTTTGCGTCAGATGGGTGTACTTGATTTCGCGGGAGGTACGGTGGTACACATGTCAGCAGGTTACGCTGCCCTGGCAGGCGCTTTGATACTTGGCCGCAGAAAAGTGCACTTGAAAAATCAGAAGCATCAGCCGGCAAATATCCCTTATGTACTACTTGGAACAGGTCTGATCTGGTTTGGGTGGTTCGGATTTAATGCCGGCTCGGCACTTTCCGCCTCCGGTCAGGCTGTGCTTGCTTTCGCGACAACAAATACCGCCTCAGCGGCTGCGGCTCTGGCTTGGATATTCTTTGACGTTATGGTTGGAAGAAAGCCTTCGGCACTTGGTGCCTGCATCGGGGCTGTGGTCGGTTTGGTTGCCATTACACCGGCAGCAGGATATGTAACTATCGGGCAGAGCCTTTTTATCGGCACAATTGCCAGTGTGATCAGCAATTTGGCGGTCTCTGTAAAATCCAAAACCACATTGGATGACACTCTTGATGTATTCCCGTGTCATGGGTTGGGAGGAATTACAGGTATGATTGCCACTGCCGTTTTCGCGAAGGATGCAGGCTTGATATTTGGCGGAACCACTACCTTTTTCAACCATTTGCTCGCGCTGGCGATCGTTTCGGCATTCGCGTTTACCGGTTCGGCAATACTTTACTATCTCACAAATCTGATCACACCTCTGAGAGTGAACGATGAGATGGAAGAAACCGGGCTCGACCTCTCGCAACATGGCGAGTCGACAATGGATGAACCTGAACCGGAGTTCTCTTAAATTTCTTCTTCCAGTTCTCTTAAAGTTTCGATGGCGGAGATGTCTTCGATCGACGAGAGATCGCCGAGTACCACTCCGCCCGAAGCGATCTCACGAAGCAGTCTTCTTACAATCTTCCCGTTCCTTGTTTTGGGAAGTGCTTCAGTAAAGCGGATCTCGTCCGGTCTGGCGATATGCCCGATCTCTACCATTACATGGTTCCTCATCTCTTCTTTAAGAAGAAGTGATGGTGAGGCCGATTCTTTCAGGGTAACAAAAGCCACGATCGAGCTCCCTTTGAGATCATCAGGTCTTCCAACAACTGCCACCTCGGCAACATCCTTGTGAGTGTGAAGGGCGTTCTCGATCTCAAGCGTGCTGAGTCTGTGTCCCGATACCGTCACCACATCGTCAACCCTGCCAAGTATCCAGAAATAGCCGTCTTTATCCTTTCTGGCTCCGTCACCGGTGAAGAAATCGCCTCCAAAGCCGGCCCAATAATCTTCTTTGTATCTCTTTTTATTTCCGTAGATCGTACGGGCTATCGAAGGCCAGGTGTCTTTGAGCACCAGAAACCCGTTCTCACCCGGTTTGACCGGTTTACCGGATTTATCAACCACCTCAGCAAGAATTCCGGGCAACGGAAGTGTGGCTGAACCTGGTTTCAGGGGTGTTACCCCGGGAACGGGCGCGATCATGAATGATCCTGTCTCTGTTTGCCACCAGCCATCAATGATCGGACAGCGTTCTTTCCCAACGGTTTTGTAAAACCAGAACCAGACTTTGGGGTTAACCGGTTCACCTCCGAGAGCGAGCACCCGTAAGCTCTCCAGCTTGTGCTTCAACACCCAGCTATCACCAAGCCTCATCAGATTTTTAACATAAGTAGGTGCAGTGAAGAAGATTGAAACCTTGTGCCGGTCGATCATTTTCCAGAACCGGTCGGGCTCAGGAGTGGTCAAAGCCCCCTCATACATTAAAAGAGTGGCTCCGTTAAGGAGTGGCCCATACAGTCCGTAGGTGTGACCTGTTGAAAAACCAAGATCGGTTGTGCACCAGTAAATATCGGTCTCTTGAATGTCGAAAAGAAGTTTGAATGTGTAATACGCTGCCGTCATGTAACCGGCGGTAGTATGCAGGATACCCTTGGCCTTGCCGGTGGTTCCACTGGTAAACAGAATAAAAAGCGGATGTTCTGAATCGAGTTGCACCGCGGGACACTCATCTGAGGCGTCTGACATGAGATCGTGCCACCAGAAATCCCTTCCACTGACCATTTTCGCGGATGATTCATGAAGCCGCCTGTAAACAATGACTGTTGAAACCTCCGGACAACTTTCGAGGGCGTTGTCAACCGCGGGTTTAAGATAGATATTGCTTCCACGTCTGACTGCAAGGTCGCTCGTTATCACTACTTTTGCTTTTAATTCATGTATTCTGTCTTTTAGCGCTTCCGCGGAAAATCCGGCGAATACAGCTGAGTGGATTGCACCGATTCTGGCGCACGCGAGAAAAGCCACCGCCATTTCCGGAACCATCCCCATGTAGATGATCACACGGTCACCCTTCTGAACCCCTTTTGAACGGAGAATATTGGCAAACTTTGAGACTTCGGAGTGAAGTTGCTGGTAGGTCATAGTGCGGGTCTCTCCCGGTTCACCCTCCCAGATGATCGCTGCTTTGTTCTTTGTGTTTCCCGTCAGATGACGATCAATACAGTTGTGGCTTATATTTGTTTTTGCTCCAACGAACCACTTCGATTCGTAAGAAGAACCCTCGCGGATATGACCCCAGTACTTGAACCAGTGCAGCTCATCGGCAACACTTCCCCAGAATGCCTCAGGGTTCAGCACCGACTCTTTGTAGAGCTTTTTATACTCATCAAGTGTCTTCACTACAGCCCTCGCGCTGAATTCTTTCAGAGGGTGGTATACCTTTTTCAGGGATGAGTTCATCTTCGTAATTCTGGCTTTAACTTTCTTGTCGTTCATATCGCTTTTAAAATTGTTTTGATTTGTTGCCCGGGGTTACTTCCCGAAAAAATAGATTAAAGAACGCTCCAATCTGTTTGCCCACGCTGACTCGTTGTGTCCCGCGCCGCGGTCAAAAAAATAATCCATGTCGTCGCCGAGGGTATAACCCTTCCTTGTGAGGAGACAGAACATCCGTTGTGCATCCTTTTTCCCGTCTTCTCCACTGTCCAGATAAATCTTCACATTCTTCTTTTCACTATTCTCACCGAGCAGTTTGAAGATCGCGTCATCCCCGAAGTAGAAAGAAGATGAAAGACACCCTGCCTTACCAAACACATGCGGATACTTCCAAACCATCCGGAGCGAGCAAAGCCCGCCCATCGAAGATCCCATGATCGCGGTGGCTTCACGGTCAGCGAGGGTTCTGAAATTGCTGTCAATAAAATGTTTGAGCTCCTCCACAATAAATTTCAGGTAGAAATTTCCCCGTTCAGATTCACTGTATTCATCAAGCCGGTCGTGGGTGTTATAAATACCGACAACAATAATTTCTTCGAGTACATTTGACTTGATAAGCCTTGTAACAGTTTCATCCACCCTCCAATCGTGCCCGGCAAAAGATGTGGTGGGATCCATCAGGTTTTGTCCATCGTGCATATAGAGCACAGGAAAGTACCTGTTCCGGTCTTTTTTATACGAAGGGGGCAGCCAAACGAGAAGGTCTCTCTCTGCCAAGGGATAACGGCTTCTGAATTTTCTGTAGTATACAACGGAACCAACTATCTCTTGCTTTCCGTTGTTTCTTTTAATTGCCAATACGCTTATTTTTTTTCGTTTTGATATTTTTGGAAATTAAAGTTGCTGAATTACAAGTTAAGAACCTTTCTCATGAAAAAAAAGGGATTTTTACCTTTTTTGATCAGCAGTCTTCAATTTTCCGTCAATTGAATCAGTGAAGTTAAAAACCGGATAAAAACAAATGAATAAAAACGGTATTCTTTGGATATCAGCACTCGTTCTCTCCATGGTTTTCTATTTGGGACGCCCCCTCCTGCGTGGCGATCAGCCCGTCTCGGGCACCATCGGAATAGATGGAAAGAAAATAACATACCTCTTCCCGGTTGAATGGGAAACAGGTGAAGATATCAGTTTCATGATAAGGAATGACAATCCTGCTGTAACCGGCTACTACAAGTGGAGAAGTGCCAACGGTAAAAGCGGCACCTCGGAACTTGTAAAAAAAGATCAGGAATTAACGGGTAAAATTCCCGCGCCTCCTCCCGGTTCTGAAGTGAAATGGTCGGTTTTTCTGAAG
>JAEYUD010000011.1 GCA_023433685.1 Bacteroidota bacterium | reverse complement strand
TCTTTTTATTTACTTTTTTGATCAGCAGCGGTGAAGAGAGCAATGCCTGTGATGGCGTCCATTTGGCAAATGTTTTCCTCGCGCCGCCCCCCTGCTCCTCAGATTTAATGTAGTTTTTGTAAGCGTCGTTAAGCAGAACATCGGTGATCACCCTGAGGTTATCAATCGACGAATTGAAAGTGTACTCATCCCAAAAGTTAAGCGCGCCGAAAATGGCAGCGGCAACCAGAATAAGACCAAGAGCTATCAGCAGTAATTGTTGTTGACCCATATTGATCTCCCGTTAGAATAAAAGAATCCATTTAAGAAATCCGAGGACGTACTCAACGGAATCCCCGTTTTCCTCGACCAAACCTTGCTGCACTTCTTCATCTATTGCCGGATAAAATTCAGCAAGTTTTGCCGCGATGCGCTCCTTGTCGGCACGGGTGGATTTTTTGATCAGATAGATCAGGGAAAGAGCGTCGTAGTCTTGCGCGTTAACGATCAGATCAGTAAGTGAGCTTCCATACAATCCATTTTTATTGAGGAAAGCAATGCGCGATTTTTGCGTTGAGTCGGTACCCTCAAAAACGGGGACGTGCATTATCAGGTCACCGGAAACATCCACTGAATAGCCGGTGGCGAGGCTGATCTTCTCCCCTTTAAGCTGCACTTCCGCCCAGCCGAACTCAAGTGAAACGGTTCGGCGGTTCGCTTCAAGATTCGCGATTTCGGTCAGTATATCATATTCCGGTGTTTTTATTTTGAACGGTGGAATGTCGGCATACTCAAAAAATGAAGCAGTATCGATCCTTGTAACGAGTTTTAAACCGGTTCCCCGGAAGCTAAAAATATTCTGTTCTTTATGACCGCGCAGCGGTGCCAGCCATGAGTTTTCGCCGATTGAAACCACAGCCTGCTCACCTATCTCCATTTTCACGGATGAACCCAGTCCGGTGGTAACGGAGTCGCCCACATTTGCTTCAAGATTCACCGTGCCGTTAACCGCTACATCCCCATCCGGGCGTGAGAGCAGCCATGGAGTGTTGAACTTCGAGAAATAGATATAAGCGTAGACAGCACCTGAAATAACCGCGAGCGTCAGAAGGGTAAGCAGTATCCTTCTCCGGTCGATGAAACCCGAGCGGAAAGCCATCTTTTTAACAATGACATCAGCTTTGTGTCCGAGGGGTGAAGCCGTTTGCCGGGCGGTGTTCTCGGCAATGCGGTTAAGCTCCTGAGTGCGCGCATCCTTTTTACGTGAGCGCCGGGCCCTGATCTTATTCTCATCGATCAGTTCATCCCTGATTATTGTCAGGATTGATTCCTTCACCAAAATGCCCGGGAAGAGGTTGGAGCAAACGTCTATAAACTCCATGTACTTTTCAGTTATTTCCGTGGGGATACCTTCGGCCACCGCGGATCTCTGAATTGCCGGATCGCCTTGCAGCTCGATCAGCCTGTGAAACCACTCTTTATTTTCTGTTACAATATTCTTGATACCGGAGAAAAATCCGAGGCGTTCAAGCTTGGTAGAGAGGAGGGTCTTGACCGAATCTTCTGTTTCGCCGGTAACATAGCCCGCGATGTCGGAAGGTGAATAGCCAAACTGGAGGAAAAGTGTAAGCACCACCCTTTCAACATCTGTAAGAGAGGCGTAAACCTTTTCGGTCTCATTGAATTCCGGTTGAAGTGGTGCCAACTCACCTGGGTTACCGTTGAAAAGGGGTTTGGCGCGGAGATCGTAAAGGGCGACGATTATCGAAAGCTTTCGGAGCCACTCAAAAACGTCGCGATCCTTCTTCACGTGGGCGATATTATCCGCGGCGAGCACAAATATCTCCGTCAACACTTCCTCTGCACGTTCAGTGTGAGGGATCACTTTGAACACAAGCGAAAAAATGTCTCTGTAAAAACCGGGGATCAGCTTGAAGAACGCGTATTTGTCACCTCGTCGCGCGGCGATGAAGAGCGCTTCAGCGTTCTGATCGGTTCTGTCTGTCATAATTAAATATTGATTTAACCCAATATAAGTATATAAAACATGAAGTTGCAACAATCATGTGCAAGAAAATTGCTAAAGTCGCCGCATGCCCCCCCTGCCGTCTGACATTTCTCTGAACCGTGCATCAATTTACATTTGTCAGGATAATTTAACTGCTTAAATTTTAGATTCGTTTAATTGTTAATTTCTTTTTAATGGAGGTCAGATGAACAGATTCGGATCGTTAATGATCCTGTTTGTTGTCATGGCGGCCGGTAGCGTTTTCGCGCAACTAAAGGTCGACTATGAATACTACAAACTTGACAACGGACTAAAGGTTGTCCTTTCGCAGAACAAGACAGCACCCGTGGTAACTGTAGCGGTTTACTATAATATCGGGTTCAGGATCGAACCGAAAGACAGAACCGGCTTCGCCCACCTGTTTGAGCACATGATGTTCCAGGGTTCAAATAATCTTGGTAAAATGGAGTTCATCAAACTTGTTCAGTCGAACGGTGGCATACTGAACGGTTCAACCAGGTTCGATTTCACCAACTATTTCGCGGTTGTTCCCGCGCATAAATTAGAGACGATCCTTTGGGCAGAGGCTGACAGAATGAGCGGTCTTGACATCACGCAAGACAATCTGGTGAACCAGCAGGGCGTTGTTACAAACGAGGTGAAGGTTAACGTTCTGAACAGACCATACGGTGGATTCCCATGGCTCGACCTTCCACAGGCAGCTAACGAGAACTGGTATAACGCCCACAACTTTTACGGAGACCTGAAAGATCTTGACGCCGCCACGCTTGATGACGTTAAAGACTTCTTCCACAAATATTACATCCCCAACAACGCGGCACTTGTAGTGACAGGTGATTTTGAGACCAAAGAGGCAAAGGCTTTCATTCAGAAGTATTTCGGCAAGATTCCCGCCGGGAAACTACAGCCTGTCCCCGACATTTCAGAGCCGAAGCAGGAAAAAGAAAGGGTTTCGATAAAGATCGATTCCCTCGCCAACAAACCGGCGGTTGCCCTCGGTTACAAAATGCCTCAGGTGGGCACCCCTGAATATTTCGCGATGGGTATCCTTGATCAGATACTTCTTCAGGGGCAGGACAGCAGACTTTATCAGAAGCTTGTCTCCGAAAAAGGATATTATTCAGGAGTTTACGGCGGCATCAATTCAGGACTTGGTCACATGTTCAACTACAACGGTCCGATGCTCTGGGATATGTTCCTGATCCATGAAAACAATGTAAAATCAGAAGACATTCTTAAAGATATTGATGAAGTGATCGCGGGAGTGATCGCGAAACCTCTGACGAAAGAGGAGATCAACCGCGCGATGGTAAAAATGCGCTCAAATCTTTATGATATTGTAGAGGGCACCTTCGGATTCGGTCTTGCCGATCTTCTCGCGTGCTACGCCCTCTTCAATGATGACCCGGGCAAGGTGAACTCGCTCGAAGATTCATTCAAAAAAGTAACCCCTGAACTGATCCAGAAAACCGCCAGGGAATATCTGAGAAGCACGAACAGGACAGTTATAAAACTTGAAGCCAAGGCTACAAAGTAAGGAGGTTATGAGAATGAAAAAGCAAATATTATCGTTCGTTTTCGCGGCGGCATTTCTGAGCATTACCATTTTCGCGCAGAAAGAGCAGCCCCCCACAGGCGGCACACCCAAAGATTTCACAGTACCCGCCTATAAGACGGTGACCCTGAAAAACGGGATGAAGGTAACTCTCGTACCTTATGGTACCACCCCAAAAACCACAATTAGACTGATCGTCAGAACCGGAAGTCTGAATGAACCGGCAGACCAGGTATGGATATCCGATCTCGCGGCAGACCTTCTGCTTGAGGGAACAAAGACCCGTTCAGGTCAGGCTCTTGCAGAAGAAGTTGCCTCTTATGGCGGCGAACTTTTCAGTAACGCGGGTACCGACCAGTCTCAGCTTGGCGCCGATGTTCTTTCTGAATTCGCGCCCAACCTCGTAAAACTTCTCGGTGATGTGGTATCAAATCCCCTCTTTGACGAGAAGGACTTCGAGAGGATCAAAGGAAACTACCTTACCAACCTCGCTGTAGCGCAGACCACCCCGGATAACATAGCCGACAAGGAACTCTATAAGCTCGTTTACGGAAAACACCCTTACGGTGTTACCGAGCCGGAGCAGGAAGCCCTAAAAGGTTACACTGTTGCGATGGCAAGGAAATATCACGAGGATAATTTTGGTGCCAAAAGGGCACACCTCTATATTTCCGGTGTTTTCGACGAGAAAGCCGTGATGAAAGCGGTTGAAGAGACTTTCAATGGCTGGAAACAGGGGTCTGATCCTGTGATCAATCCTGCCAGGATCGAGAACGTTAAAAAATTCTCTTTAATTGACAGACCCGGTGCAAAGCAGTCAAAAATTATTTACGGCATCGGTACAGTTGACCCCACTTCGCCTGATTATGTAAAGTTTCTCGTAATGAACTCCCTTCTCGGCGGTTCGTTCGCGAGTAGAATCACTTCCAACATCCGCGAGAACAAAGGTTACACCTACTCACCATCGAGTGGTTTAATGACCCGCTACCGCTCGGGTTTCTGGAATGAAGAAGCCGACGTGACCAGCAGTGTTACAGGTCCCGCTCTTAAGGAGATCCAGTCGGAGATCAAACGACTTGGTGACGAGCACCCCGCGGAAGCCGAATTGCAGGGGATCAAGAACTACGAGGCGGGTATATTTGTATTGAGGAACTCAAGCCGTGCGGGAGTTATAGCACAGCTGAACTTCATTAATTTCCACGGGCTCTCCGACGATTATCTGAAGACTTATGTTAAAAAGATAATTGATACCACACCCGCGGAAGTGTCAGCCATGGTTAAAAAGTACCTCACTCTCGATAAATTCACCCTTGTTGTAGTGGGTGACAAGGTTTTGGTTGAGCCACAGCTTAAAGAACTTGGTTATTAACTGAATTCGTAGTAGCTTGAGGTTCTTTTTCATCCGATTTAACAATCCGTGCCGGATCGCCAGAGGGTGATCCGGCCGGTCAATAACTGAAAGGCTGAACAATGGGCAGAACCAAACCGGGAAGAAAGGAAATTGAAGACAGGATCATTTTACTGCTTCAGATGGCAACTGCAGACAATGAACTGGCCGACTCAGAAGCCGAGTTCATAGTCTGGAGGGCACAGACATTGGGGGTTAATGATCTCAACTTCAAAGCCTTGCTTCTCAGAGCCTCAACCGGCGAGATGCCGCCACTTCCCGCTGACGGTGCGGGAAAGATCATGATGCTTTTTGATATCCTTTATCTTGTTTCGGCAGACGGAAAGATACTCAACTCCGAGGCGCTTGAACTGGAAAAGATCGCGAAAGTTTTCGGGCTTGATATGGAGCAACTCACGAGTCTCTCGGCAATGTTCTTCATGAACAGCGACCATCCCGGGAAGATGGAAGCTGTGGCGGAAGACCTCGCTAAAAGATTCTACGGTTGAACAAACCTGACGTTTTACAGAGGCTGTCTCTTAACGGGCAGCCTTTTTTGTATTCGTATGTAATTGATTACTACAAATATCCCTGGATATAATCGATCAGCAGGATTTTGTTTAATTCAATATATTAATTTACATTTGTATCATTGATCATTAATAAATCAATGATACTTTAATCGAAACTGTAATTTGTCTCATTGGAACGGATTTTGTTTTCAGTTTAAGTGTGAACAAGGATTAATTTTCCTCGCAAAGAAGTGAATCAGTATTTAGACCATTGAGCCGGATTCTGATTTCGGAACCTAAAGCAG
>JAEYUD010000055.1 GCA_023433685.1 Bacteroidota bacterium | reverse complement strand
TCGAGTCCTCTTTCTTCTTGAGGGGGCGGTTAAGAAGAGCGGAGAGGTCTCTTGCGACACCAATATGACTTAATCCGTCAGGTCTGTTGGGTGTGATTCCAATTTCAAAAACCACATCATTATAACCGATCGCCTCAGCGAGGGGTATACCGGGCACTGTATCTTCAGGAAGCACCATTATGCCTGAGTGGTCGTTTGAAATGCCAAGTTCAGCTTCAGAGCAGATCATCCCTTGCGAGAGCTGTCCACGCAGTTTGGTGGTTTTAATGGTAAAATCTGAGTCAGGAATTTTTGCACCCTCACACGCGAGGGCGATCTTCTGACCCGCGGCAACATTGGGAGCACCACAGACGATCTGCAACACTTCCCTGCCGGTATTTACCTTGCAGAGCGAAAGTTTGTCAGCGTTAGGGTGTTTCTCTTTTTCAACCACTTCCGCGGTAATAAAATTGTTATAAACCTGACGGTAGTCGGTTATTTCCTCGACTTCGAGTCCGGCCATGGTCAGTTCAAGAGCGATCTTCTCAACTGGGATGTCACTAAGATCGATGTATTCGTTCAACCAGCTTAATACTATTTTCACTTTTTCACCATATCAAAATTGTTTCAGGAACCTGACATCATTCTCGAAGAGAAGACGAATGTCGTTGATGTCGTGTTTAAGCATCGCGATCCTCTCGATACCCATTCCAAAAGCATACCCGGTCACTTCTTCGGGGTCGTAACCAACCGATTTGAAGACGTTCGGATCTACCATTCCACAGCCGAGAATTTCAAGCCAGCCGGAGTGTTTGCACACCCTGCATCCCTCACCCCCGCATATAAAGCAGGTGATATCCATCTCGGCACTTGGTTCGGTGAACGGGAAAAAGCTTGGACGGAATTTATACTTAACGCTGCTGCCGTAATATTCTTTAGCGAAATGTACCAAGGTGCCTTTTAGTTCGGCAAATGTAACATTGTTGTCAACATACAGGCCTTCAATCTGATGGAACATGCAGTAGCTTCTTGAGTTGATCGCTTCGTTCCGGTAAACCCTGCCGGGCATTATCGCGCGAACAGGAGGCTTTTGATTCTCCATTATTCTCACCTGAACAGGTGAAGTATGAGTTCGAAGGAGAAAGTCCTTGTTTATGAAGAAGGTATCCTGCATGTCACGGGCGGGGTGATCCGCGGGGAAGTTGAGGGCTCCGAAATTATTCCAATCGGACTCGATCTCCGGTCCGGTTATAACGGAAAAACCGATCTTTTTGAAGATCGACATGATCTCTGTCATCGTCTGCGGAATAAGATGAGCAGTCCCCGATGCAGGTTGACGACCAGGTAGTGAGAGGTCGATCTTCGGTGCTGAGGCTTTACTGTTCAGCTCGATTCCCTCTTTCAGCGCATCGTATTTCGACTGGAGCTCCTGTCGCAAAAGGTTAAGTTCTTTACCCAAAACCCTTTTTTCTTCCGGAGTTACAGTCTTGAACTCTTCGAACAGATTCGCTACAATTCCGTTTCTGCTCAGGTACTTTATTCTAAGGTCTTCCAGTTCCCTGGCAGACTTAACACTCACCACTTCGGCCGTGAATGAATTTCTGGTTTCACTGATCTTGTTCAGCATGGCAATAGTATTGATTTTTAAATAAAAAAACCCTCTTAATCGGGTGTTTTTCCGAGAAAGAGGGTGTGAAACTTCTAAAGTATGTTAGCTTTTAACCAGAGCCGCGAGCTCAGCGAACACCTGCGGATTTTCAGCCGCGAGGTTGGCAAGCACTTTACGGTTGATGGCTACACCCTTCTTGCTCAGACCTGAAATAAAGGTGGAATAATTGAGCCCGTGAATTCTCGCGCCGGCATTTATTCTCGCGATCCAGAGTCTTGTGTACTGGCGCTGTTTCAGTTTTCTGCCAACGGAAGCGTGGGTTAAACCCTTCTCAACGTGGTTTTTAGCAATGGTGTAAACATTTTTTCTCGATCCCCAGTAACCTTTTGCAAGTTTAAGGATCTTTTTTCTTCTATGGTGGGAAGCTACATTATTTTGTGATCTTGGCATTTTCTATTCTCCTTCCTATTGCAACATTCTTTTGATTTTTGGAGCATCCTGATCGGTCACCATGGTGCCTTTTCTCAGGTGTCTTTTTCTCTTTGTTGTCTTGGAAGTAAGAATATGGCTTCTGAAAGCTTTCTTACGTTTGTAGCCGCCTGAAGCGGTTTCCTTGAACGTCTTCCGCGCTCCGCGGTTCGATTTCATTTTTGGCATGTTACTGTCCCGAATTTATTTCTTTTTGGTTTTGTTTTTTATCGGTACAACTATCACATTCATATTTCGTCCCTCCAATTTAATTGGAGATTCTACTTTTGCGATTTCTGATATCTTCTCGACAAACTTGTTCAGAAGTGTCTCCCCGAGCTGGGTATAAGCCATCTCGCGGCCCTTGAACATTACAGACGCCTTAACCTTGTTTCCTTCTTCAAGGAAGTTAATCGCGTGTTTGGTCTTGAATTCGAAATCGTGAGAGTCGGTATTCGGATGGAACCTTATCTCTTTGAGAATTTGTACCACTTGATTTTTTCTTTGGGTTTTCTCCCGCTTCTGCTTTTCGTATTTAAACTTTCCGTAGTTAGTGATCTTGCAAACAGGCGGTTCTGCCTTCGGCGCGATCTCTACAAGATCAAGCTCCTTGCTTCTTGCCAGCTGAATTGCAGCCCTTGTTTCAAGGACTCCCAATGCTGAGCCGTCAATGTCTATTACGCGTACTTGAGGAACTTTGATTTCCTCGTTGATCCTGGTGGTATCCTTCGGATCTTTAGAACTTGTATTGTTGTCTTGTATCAAATTCCGGATTTTGCCTTTCAGCTGTTTGTAAATATCAATCGCAAAAATAAACCGGATCGTCATCCGGTGTGGTGGGTTCTACAGGAGTCGAACCTGTGACCTTCTGTACGTCAAACAGACGCTCTAGCCAACTGAGCTAAGAACCCGTTCAAACTTTTCCACCAATTAATGGTACCGAGAGCCGGGGTCGAACCGGCACGGGAGAAACTCCCACGGGATTTTAAGTCCCGTGCGTCTACCAATTCCGCCATCCCGGCACACAAAAATTTAGACTACAAATATAGCTTTAATCAGCCAAATAACCAAAAAATCTTTTATTTTGGGTTGGCGGGGTTAAGTTTGGTGAACTTCATTTCGCGTGATTCAACGACGATCCACTTCCCTTTCTCTTTGGCAAGGATGTGTCGCGTTATGGCAACGTGATCTTCGAAAGCGGGACCGTTTACTTTCCGCACCTCCATCTCAATTTCCACCTCGGCGGTTTTACCGTCATTACGGAACACTTTGAAATTCCTGATAATGTAATCAAGATCATACATCTGTGTAACCGACTCAAAATAATGAAGCGCGTTTATCGAATCGAGACCCGTGATCCTGAGAGTGGTCAGGTAATCAACCGGGTTTTTAGCTTTCAGAGCCTGTATCTGTTTATTAAACACTGCTTTAAGCTCCGCGTCAGTTGAGTCGCTCATCGAAACTTTAACTGAATCCTGCCCTGCCGGCGTGTTCTTTTTCTCACCGCAACCGGATATCAGCAACAGGGCAATAGTAATTCCGGCACCAAAAACCGTACGAAAAATCATTCTCTCACAAAATTTGTTTTGAATAAAACACGAATATAGCTATATTTGAAGTCTGATTTACAATTTTTCAGAGGACCCTTAGCTCAGTTGGTTAGAGCAACTGACTCATAATCAGTAGGTCCCAGGTTCAAGTCCTGGAGGGTCCACTAAAGCCTGCACATGCAGGCTTTTTTTGTTTACACTTCGCGGATGTTGTAGTGGTTCTTACCGGTAAAGATCACAGCGAATGCCCGGCAAACGAATCCCTCCGTGGCAAGTTTTTCTTTGTACTTTCGTACCTGCTCAGATGCTTTTATAAGCTCAGATTTTTGTTTTTCCTGACCGCCGGTTTTCAGATATTTTAGCTCGATCAGAATGTTTTCTTTTCCCGGATTAAGTTTCGTCGGAAGAAGTATCAGATCAGCGTAGCCTTCCTGATTCTCCATCTCACTCTTGACAAAATAGGCATTACTACCCATCAGCAGCGTCATAAAGATCATCTTGATGTTCTTCTCATTGAATTTTTGAAGGTCCCGGTTCGAGAGGTTTTTCAGGATCGAGTGAACATACTCTACCAATTGGTTAATTCTGCCTTCCATGGCTATTTCGATGATCGAATCATCGATTTTCGAATTGTCATATCGCAAGTCTTTGGAAACCGTGAAGAGATGTCTGAAATATTCCCAATACATTTGTTTTATTACATAATTCGGAATTACATAAGTGAATTTGCCTAAAATCTCACTTTCAATCGTCAACAAGCCATTGTAAAAAAGGAGTGACACTGCCTCAGTTTTTGTGTAAGGCAACTCAAAATTATACTGCACCGTGAGCCGTTCTGTGATTCTTTCAGATTCAAGAACCTGACTTATTACCTCCTCTGATTCATCCGGGGCTAACGGCGTGAGAATATTGGCGATTTTTTTGTAATCCGAGGTTACATTTATAT
>JAEYUD010000001.1 GCA_023433685.1 Bacteroidota bacterium | reverse complement strand
GTCATCATGTATCGAGGGGAGACTTGCTATTATCTCTTCAGCTTCTGAAGTTTTAGCTACAGGCGGCTCAGGTTCTGTTTTTTTCTCCGGTTCAACCGGCTCAAACTCAACCTTTCTTTTAGGAACCGACATAAAGTCTTCAACGCTCCGCGTTACAGGTGCCGGTGAGGGGCGTGGTGTTTCCATCTGTGGGGAGAAAGTGGCAGCTGTAACTTTTTTGACTTCAGGAGAAGGGGGTGATACGGTATTTTCTTCATCTGCCACCGGAAACTGCGGTTCACTTTTTACTTCCTCGGGTGGAAGTGTTGGCTTTTGCGGTTTTATTTCCCGGGTAATATCAAGACTTGAATCGAAAACCGATCTGTCCTCTCCCGTTAATATATCCTTGATCTTCCAGACGCTTAACTGATCTTTTCCCGAGAAAGCGGCTTCCACTTTAGTGTACTCCTCTTTCAGTCCGCGGGAGAGGAGGAACAACTTCATGCACTCAAGGTCGAGCGAGGAATGCTCCTCACCAAAATTAAAGAAATGGCTAAGAGCGTCAACACCATCGGTTATCACCGGTTTGAAGTTTGCTGAAAGCAATTTCTTCCCGATCTTCTCCATTGTATCGTCGTAACTCTGTTCCTCAAGCTTGCCTGAGCCCTGGAGTCTCTCGAGAATATCAATGTAGTACCGGTAATAGTAAACCCTGTTCCTAAGGTCTTCAATTTTTGTTTTATCAACTCCACCGGCAGAGGTGAACAGCTGTTTCTTAAGAAGAAAAACGGGGTTGAACAGGAAATTCAGGTTAAAAACGGCTGCTTTTTTCAGAGTGGCAAGTATTTCATCCTTGCCGAAACTTCCGTCGGATTCTCCGGCAGTAACATTCAGCAAAATACCTTCCGCCCAGAGGTACTTGATGAAAGCGGGATGCACACCCATTCTCTCCAGATCCTCTATTGTGAACATGGAGGCACCAGATTTTACGATCGACTCACTGTTCTTTTTAAGTAATCTTGCTGCTTTTTCTTTGAACATCATACACTAACAAAAAGGGCTGCCTGACCAATGAATGATCGATCTCCGACAGCCCGTTATCAAATAATTATGGATTATGAAAGACTCGCTTTGAGATACTCCCGGTTAAGGAAAGCGATATGGGAAACGGAGATACCTTTGGGGCATTCCGCTTCGCAAGCATAAGTGTTGGTACATGAACCAAAACCTTCCTTGTCCATCTGAGCTATCATATTCAGAACACGCTCTTTTCTCTCCACTTTGCCTTGTGGCAGATGCCCGAGGTGTGAAACCTTTGCCGCCACAAAGAGCATTGCAGAAGCATTTTTGCAGGCTGCCACGCAGGCACCACATCCGATGCAGGCCGCCGCGTCCATCGCGAGATCGGCATCCCTCTTGGGTATCGGTATCGCGTTTCCGTCAGGTGCTGATCCGGTGGAAGCGGAAACGAATCCACCCGACTGCATGATCCTGTCGAAAGACGAACGGTCAACGATGCAATCTTTTATCACAGGGAATGGCTTGGCACGCCACGGCTCAACCGTGATCACTTCACCATCTCCAAAACTCCTCATGAAAAGCTGACAGGCAGTGACTTTCTCTCTCGGACCGTGCGGTCTTCCGCTGATGTGCAGGCTGCACATCCCGCAGATACCTTCGCGGCAATCGTGATCGAACGCAACCGGCTCTTCATTCTTCGCGATAAGGTCTTCGTTCAGGATGTCAAGCATTTCAAGGAAAGATGTGTCTTCCGAAATATTGTTCACTGTGTAGTCAACGAACTTACCGGGAGTTTTCGCGTTTTTCTGACGCCATATTTTCAACTTAAAGTTCATACTTTCGCTCCTTTCCTATTTGTAGCTTCTCTGGCTTGGTTTGCAGTATTCGAAATTGAGTTCTTCTTTGTGCAGTTGCGGTTCAGCGCCCACACCGGTGAACTCCCAGGCGGCCACATAGCTGAAATTCTCATCATCACGTTTAGCTTCATTATCTTCGGTTTGCGATTCCTCCCTGAAGTGACCACCGCATGACTCGCGCCTCTGAAGCGCGTCAACAGCCATAAGTTCGGCGAGTTCAAGGAAGTCGGCAACCCTTCCGGCTTTTTCAAGTGACTGGTTAAGCTCTTCAGATTCACCAAGCACTCTTACGTTCTTCCAGAAATCATCTCTCAGCTCGCGAATCTCTGTGATCGCTTCCCTTAGACCCGGTTCGTTACGGCCCATGCCGACTTTGTCCCACATGATCTTTCCAAGTTTCTTGTGGAAATAGTCAACCGATTTTGTTCCTTTAACGGAAAGGAGTCTGTCGACGATCCCTTTAACGTTCTTCTCGGCTTCCACGAACTCCGGAGCATCCGTGGTAACTTTTGGAAGTTGAGTACCGCCAAGATATCCGCCAAGCGTGTAAGGAAGAATAAAATAGCCGTCAGCAAGCCCCTGCATAAGAGCAGAAGCTCCAAGTCTGTTCGCGCCATGGTCGGAGAAGTTTGCCTCACCGGCAGCAAAAAGACCGGGGATGGTGGTCTGAAGGTTGTAGTCAACCCACAAGCCGCCCATTGTATAGTGAACCGCGGGATAGATCCTCATCGGTACTTCATAAGGGTTCTCGTCCGTGATTTCATAATACATGTCAAAGAGGTTGCCATATTTTTCTTCGATCTTTGCTTTGCCCTGGCGTTTGATCGCGTCGGCAAAGTCGAGGTAAACTGCCATTTTGGAAGCACCAACACCTCTTCCCTGATCGCAAACCTGCTTGGCCGCGCGCGATGCCACGTCACGGGGTACAAGGTTACCGAACGAGGGGTAACGGCGCTCGAGATAGTAGTCCCTCTCCTCTTCGGGAATGTCATTTGGTTTACGGGTGTCACCTGCTTTAAGGGGAACCCAGACACGGCCATCATTTCTGAGGCTCTCCGACATAAGCGTGAGCTTCGACTGATGTTCACCACTTACGGGGATACATGTCGGGTGAATCTGCACGAAACAGGGATTGCCAAAATATGCACCCCTCTTGTGAGCACGCCAAATAGCGGTTGTGTTGCAACCTTTCGCGTTGGTAGAGAGGTAGTAAACATTACCGTAACCGCCTGTGGCAAGAACCACGGCATCAGCGGCGTGTCGTTCAAGCTCGCCGGTAACCATGTTTCTGGCGATGATTCCGCGGGCTTTACCGTCGATCACAACCACATCAAGAATTTCATGACGCTCGTACATTTTTACTGTACCGAGCCCCACCTGACGTGAGAGGGCACTGTAAGCACCGAGGAGCAGTTGCTGACCGGTCTGGCCCCGCGCGTAAAATGTTCTGGAAACCTGAGCACCACCGAATGAACGGTTATCGAGATATCCGCCGTATTCACGGGCGAAAGGAACACCCTGCGCCACGCATTGGTCGATAATATCAACACTGAGCTCGGCAAGACGGTAAACATTGGCTTCACGGGCACGGTAATCACCACCTTTTACGGTGTCATAAAAAAGTCTGTAGATCGAGTCGCCGTCATTTCTGTAATTTTTTGCGGCGTTAATACCACCCTGTGCGGCTATAGAGTGGGCACGGCGCGCGCTATCCTGATAAGCAAAGGCCGACACCTCATAACCCATCTCGCCAAGTGTCGCCGCGGCAGCACCTCCCGCGAGACCGGTACCAACAACGATAATCTTGTGTTTTCTTCTGTTCGCCGGGTTTACGAGCTTCAGGTTAAACTTGTGGTCGTACCACTTCTTTTCAATTGGTCCCGAAGGGATCCTGGAATCCAATGCCATTAGTTACCTCCTTTTCCGAATAAAAAGTAGAGCGGAATGATAGCATAAAGGAGGGGGATGATCACGGCTATTCCGAGCCCCAGCCCTTTGATAAGTTTTTCAAACTTCTTTCCGAGTATGCCGAAGGTCTGGAAAGCGCTCTGGAAACCATGATTCAGATGTAAACCGAGGAGTATCATTGCCAACACATAAAATGCCGAATAGACGGGGTCTTTGAAAGTTTCCGAGACAAGCTTGAACATGTCATGCTCTCCCCCGAAACGGGCTTTGGCAAAGAAGTTTATGAGGTGAATTATCAAAAATGTCACAATGATACTGCCGGAGAGCATCATTGAGCGCGAAGTCCACTTGCTGTTGGCGTTCGCGTTTCTTGTGCCGTAAGACACGGGTCTGGCACTCTTGTTCTGTAACCAGAGTTTTGTGCCGGTAAACATATGGAAAACAAACCCGAGAACCAGCCCGATCTCCAGAATGCGGATCAAAGGGTTTGACGACATGAATTCCGAGTACTTGTTGAACGCCGTTCTTGCGGCTTCTGTATCCGGATTCAGAAGTTGCAGGTTGCCTGCAAGATGCACGATCAGGAAGGATATTAAAAAGAGCCCTGTAAAGCCTGAAACCAGTTTCTGACCTATGGATGAGCTCAGGAACCGTAAAAACCATCCCATTGCATTGATCTCCGAAAAAATGAATTGTAGAGTTTTAACAGATCAGCGGCTTCCCCCGGAGCACGGGAAAAGCCGCCACAAAAATTATATTTTAGATAGTAAAATTATTGAATATCCAAGTGATAATCAAACAGCAGTGGCACCCGTAACGGTTCACTTCCACTGATCCTGCTTAGAAATTGAACGGCATTACAAAACTTACTCTTGGCTCGATCCTCTTCTGTGGTTCGTAACCGATAACCTTGTTTGAGCTGTCCCAGATCGGGAGGAAGGTCCAGTGATAAACCAATGAAACGATGAGGAATTTATAAGGCTTGTAGCCTGCTTCAATGTAAGCGTGTGATCTCTCATCCGTTGTAAAAAGCTCGGATTCGCTCTGGATACCGGTTTTGTCATACCCGGCATAAAGAACGTAAGATCCGTCTTTTGGTGAAAGATCGGCTTTTAATTGAAGGATACCGCTGTTCGGGGTTTTATCAAGTCTTTGGTAACTGCCGTAAACAGTGGCATAGTTAAGAACATCCGCTCTGAGAGCTCCAAACCAGCCGTTATCGGTTTCTGTAATACCATCAAGTGCCATGGCTTTGCCCGATGGGACACCACTGGTTTCGCGGTATCTTTCGATCTCATAGAGGGCATCGAAATAGTTGGGCAGGTACTTGCCTTCGTTGAATCTTCTCTCAAACTTTGTTGAAAGTGTTACAAGACCAAGCCCTTTAAGACTAAGCATGAAACCGGTGTTAACTCCTGAACCAAAATCGACCATTTTTGTATAGTTGGTGTAGAGGTCAAGACTTACAAGGTCATTGTTAACAATTGGGAGACCAAGGTCGAACGAGAAACCGGTCATCGAGCCCTTTTCCTCAAATCCTGTGAGCATACCGGTGTTAGGGTTTACAACCGGAAGCACTTTGGCTTTATTATTGAAGTCACCCGCGAATGAGAGACCAATTTCAAGGTCGCTCAGAACCGGGATCTTTGCCGAACCTGATGAAAGACGGAGCGGCCTTACATAACCTCTGATACCACCGACACCTCCGGAAGCGAAATCGCTGTACATCGACTCAAAGCCCCACTTATCGAAGTCGATATCAAGGTTGAAACCGGTTTTTCTGTTGTCAAAACTGGCGCTGTTGGTGTACATGTAAATGAGGTTACCCTGACCGAGAGTGTAGTAGTCGACCATTCCTATCTTGGCGAAGATATTGTCTTTTTTCTGACCATATCTTACATAACGGATGATCGAGAGAACCTGAGAAGCCGTCTTGTAGTTCTCATCACGGAGTTTACCGTCAGGAGTGAATTCCAGGTTGAGATCGAGACCCAGCCCAAACTTTTTGAATCCGATATCGGGAGTCAGTCTGAGGTTGTAGTGGGGTTTCCCGTCGATCCAGATGAGTCCGGCACCACCGGAAAAGTTGCCCGATCCCGCGCCGGGTACTTTGGTGAAGTCTTCAAAATTTTCCATCTGCGCCTTCACGTTAAAAGTTATTAGCGCGAGAAGTGAGAATAAGAGTAATGTTCTCTTCATTGTGTCCTCAATTAGTGATTTCTGAACGATTGCAAAATATTAAAAAACAACATTTTAATATATGTTTTTTATATTTGCCCCGGAGTTTTATCATTCTAATTTTTCCATTCTTCGCGAGGTTAAAGCTGTTTACTCTATTTAGACCTGTGAATTTTTTGATAACGCTTGTCACCGGTTTCATTTCTGTACTGATCGCCGGGAATGGTGAGTTAAACCACGCCACACTCTATTTTGGAGTGATCACCGGGGTTTCCGCCGCGCTGATCGGTGCCGGTGGAAACATAATAAATGATATTCTCGATGTGGAGATCGACCGGATAAACCGCCCCGACCGACCCCTCCCCTCGGGAAAGGTCACGGTTACAACGGCGACACGTCTGTATATATTCTCTAAAATATTTGGTATTTTCTTTGCCTCAATGGCAGGTATAATCCCCGCCTTGATAGCAGCCGGTTCATCCTTCATCATCTTCTTTTACTCTTACTTTCTCAAAAATATTCCACTGATCGGAAATGCAACCGTCTCTATTTTCACCGGGCTGGTTTTTGTGTTTGGCGCGTCAACTGTGAACAACTACTCCAACGCCCTCATCCGCTTCATCTTCTCTTTCATGATTAATTTCATAAGGGAAGTGGTAAAAGATGTAGAAGATATAGAAGGTGATCTCGCCGAAAGGGTCAGGACCTTTCCGGTGATCTTTGGTGTTGAGCCTTCGCGGAAACTTGCGATATCTCTAACTGTTATTCTGATAGCGGTTACTATCCTTCCTTTCATCCTTGAAGTTTACAGGATAGAATACCTTGTGATAATCGCGGTTTCAGTGGCACCGGCTTTAGTTTCGGTGACCCGTGACATCTCACGCGCGAAAGAGAAAAAAGATTGGGGCAAGGTAAGCGGGCACCTGAAACTTATAATGATCCTCGGAATTCTGGCTATCATCGCGGGGATATGAAAGAGTTCGACGATAATTACAGAAAGCTTTACGAGACACCATTCCTCGCGGGAACCGACGAGGCTGGCAGGGGTCCACTCGCCGGTCCGGTAATGGCAGCCGCGGTGATACTTCCTGAAAATTTTAACCTGCCGGATATAAACGACTCAAAGAAACTCACAGCTAAAAAGCGTGATGAACTTTGGGAGAAGATTTATACTTTTGCCATTTCTGTCAGGTTCACCGCGATTGACGCTGAAGAGATCGACAAAATTAACATCCTCAAGGCATCTCTTAGAGCAATGAGAATATCAGTGGAAAGTCTGACTGAAAAACCGGGGGTGATACTTGTTGACGGCAACAAAAGTTTTGAATCTTCAGTACCACTTCACCCGATTGTGAAGGGTGATGCAAAGTCGATGACGGTGGCCGCCGCTTCAATAATTGCAAAGGTTGCCAGAGACAGGGCAATGATGGAGCTTGACCGTATTCATCCGGAGTATGGCTGGTCACACAATATGGGCTACCCGACAAAAGAACACATTGCCGCGCTTAAGAAATACGGTCCGACGTTTTACCATCGAAAGACTTTCATCGATCATATAATCGCCCCCGGGCTTTTTGATCAATTTTGACAGAAAACTTTACATTTTAACATTAAACCGGCTAAATCAGTAACGGAGAATATTGTGGAAGAGAAAACCACATCTGTATTCAGGTCATACGCCCTCGACGCGTTGAGGGGTTTCGCGATTCTTACCATGATCCTTTCAGGAAGGATATCCTGGGGCAACCTGCCGGGATGGATGTACCACGC
This sequence comes from Bacteroidota bacterium, assembly GCA_023433685.1. Lineage (GTDB taxonomy): Bacteria > Bacteroidota > Ignavibacteria > Ignavibacteriales > Ignavibacteriaceae > UTCHB3. Next base: position 14,422 of record JAEYUD010000001.1, on the reverse strand, counting down.
GCAGATTCCGCCACCTGATCACAAATTCGATCCGACACTTCCCGGCATAACCTGGGTTGATCTGGTTTTCCCTTTTTTCCTTTTCGCGATGGGGGCAGCATTTCCTCTCGCCCTTTCAAAGAAATTAAAGGGAGGGAAAATTTCAACTGATCTGATCCTTCAGATATTTAAACGCGGGTTGCTCCTCGCTTTCTTCGCTATAGTAATCCAGCATTTGAGACCTCACGTTTTAAGCAAGAGCCCTGATGCAATTACTTACGCGATCGCCCTGATTGGTTTCGCGTTTTTGTTCCTGATATTCTGGCGGTTCCCGGCATCCTTTTCAAAAACAAGGACTTACGCGTTGCGTGGCGCGGGAACAGTGGGAATTGTCGCTATAATGGCTTTGGTAACTTATCCCGACGGTTCAGGATTCAAGCTCTCAAGATTTGACATTATCATCGCTGTGCTTGCCAATGTCTCTGTTGCCGGCTCGCTAATCTGGCTTTTTACACGGGAGAATTGGATGTGGCGCCTCGGTATTATGGCACTGATCTTCGCCATCAGACTCTCAAGCAGTGCTGAATCGGGCTTTGTTAAAGATATCGCTTCACTCCAGCCATCAGGGTGGGTGTTCAATGTAAATTTTCTGAAGTACCTTTTTGTGGTCATTCCCGGAACTATAGCCGGTGACATTATCTTAAAGATGATGCAACTAAAAAGTGATGACCTTAAAGAAAAATTCAGCGACCAAGCGGGTCAATCAGTGCTTCTCGCCATACTTATGGCGGGCTTTTCGGTTGTTTCACTCGTAACTCTTTACAACCGTTGGGTGTGGGAGGGGTTCGCTGTCGGACTGCTTATGCTGGCGATATCATGGTACATTCTCCGTGACATGGAGGGAAAATACTTCAATATTCTTAAAGAACTGTTTATCTGGGGGGCATTCTGGTTCGTTCTCGGCTTTCTTCTTGAACCATTTGAGGGCGGGATCAAGAAAGATCATTCAACCATGAGTTACTACTTCCTTACCTCGGGTCTGGCTCTTTTCTTCATCATTTTTGCTTCGATCGTAATAGACTTTTTCAGCAAACGCGCGTGGATGAGCCTGTTGATAGATTCCGGTCAGAACCCCATGATCGCGTACGCCGGTGGTGGAAATTTAATAACACCCCTGCTCGGTCTTTTTGGAATTGAAACGCTCATGTCACAATATTTTACGACACCGTTTCTTGGCTTCCTGAAAGGCTTGATTGTAACCCTCGCCCTGGCTTATATCGTGAAACTCTTTACCAGATACAAGATTTTCTGGAGAAGCTGAAAGGAAGTGTGAACTGTGAACTGTGATCTGTGATCTGTGAACTGTGATCTGTGATCTGTGAAGTAAAACAGAATCCTGTGGAATTCTCCGTGTAAATCCGCGTCATCCGCGTTATCCGCGGTCTATCAAAAACCTTGTTTAAACTTATCCATAAATTTCTCGGTTTCCCGTTTTTCATCGTGAATATTTTTAAGCTCACGGGCGAGTTCGAGCGAGCGGATGGGGTCAGTTACTGAGGAAATTTCTTCGTGTAATTCCTTTAGCATGGCATCAAGACGCAGAAGCCGGAATTTTTTCACAGAATCAATTGCATGGATCGGAATCGATTTTACGGGGTCGGTCGGCAAAAGATCTTCGAGATGATCGCTTATTCTGTGTTTTTCCACTGATAATTCAAATAAATAATCCCTTTCCTCTGCAGTGTAACTCTCACCAATATTCGCGAGAGTGGGAATGATACCGCTCTCCATTTCCTCATAAACTTTTTCGGCAATGGTGTAGTGCAACGGCACTGTATATTCTTCAGGGCGAATGAACTGAAAAATGAAGTGCAGCACCTCGTCATTTCCCTCGAACATTAATTTAACAAGCTCCATCTCGTTCAGTTTTACAGGGTCTCTCACAACAGCCGGTTCTTCAGGCTGCCTGCGCTGAACCACCACGCTTTGGGTGACCTGAGCCCCGCTCGGCACAGGATATCTATCTATATGCTCAATGGCCCTTGTTTCGATATCCTCGGTTCTTACCCGCTCAACTTCCTCTTCAAGCAACCTTTCACGCAGTTTGAATTTCTCCGCGATCGCTTTCAGCAGCACTGTCCGCCGGAGTTCATCGGGGATAAGCGCGACCGGTCGCACCATTTCCTTTATTGCAGATGTCATCCTCTCCGGATCGTCGAGGTACCCACCCTTCTGGAACGATAAATATTGATAATCTATGAACTCACGGGCAGTTTTTACCTGCTCGATGAATTGTTTGGCTCCAAATTTGTGGACGAATGAATCGGGGTCTTCACCCTCAGGTAACGACATGATTTTAAGATTCAGATTGTGCTTCAGCACTATTTCGATGCTTCGCATTGCGGCTTTGTATCCGGCCTCGTCAGCGTCAAAAAGCAGATAGAAATTCTTGGTATAGTTCGATAGCAGCTTCACCTGTTCATCGGTGAGAGCGGTGCCTGAAACAGCCGCGATGTTCTTCACCCCGTTCTGGTAAAGTGAAATTACATCGAGGTAACCTTCAACAATGATTACCTGATCAAGTCTCCGTATCTCGTCCTTGGAATGGGAAAGTCCATACAGTACTCTCGATTTATTGTATATCGGACTTTCAGGAGAGTTAATATACTTACCGGTGTCAGTTCGCTTTTCAAGTATCCTGCCTCCCGCGCCGATCTCGCGGCCATGATGGGAGAAGATCGGAAAGATCAACCTGCCGGAAAATCTCTCGTACATTCTTCCATCAGACTCACCAAGAAAACCGAGCTCAATGGCTTTCTTAAGATCGAATCCTTCATTTTTATAGAATTCGATCAGTTTCCCACGGACTCCGGGCGCGTAACCGAGTCGGAAATTTTGTATTGAGGCATCGCTGATATTCCTGTTTCTCAGGTATTCCAGGATGTGCTTGTTCTCTGTTTTAATGAGTTGCTCTGAGAAAAAACGTATGGTGGCTTTTGCAAGATCGTAGTATTCCTCAAATCTTTTCTGCTCCTCGCTGTTTTGTTCGTTGCGGGAGGGAAGATCGATCCCGTACTCTGCCGCCAGAGAGCGAACAGCATCAAGGAACGACATGTTACTGTAGTCCATGAGGAATTTAATGGCATTTCCCCCTTTGTGACAACCAAAACAGTGATATATCTGCTTCTTTGGCGTGACGACAAATGACGGGGTTTTTTCATTGTGGAAGGGGCATAGCCCTTTGAATGTACCGCCTGCTTTTTTCAGTCTGACGTACTTCGACACCACATCAACGATGTCGGCCGCCATTAAAACTTCTTGGATCTTTTCTTCAGGTATCTGCAATTCTGTGAGGGTCTTTCCGGGGGGAAGTGTCGCTGCATTAAGAAAACCGCACCACTTCAGTATCACCCGGGGGTTTTGAATCGAACTTTGTACGAAATATTAACGTTACTATACAAAAATAGCCAAACTCGAGATATATTTAAATTCAATTTTTGACCTGTTTTTAATTCGAACCAAAAACACAACATGACCGCTAAATTCGACCCCAAAGTTTTACTTACCAATAATGTTTACGCTCTAAAAGAATATTGCAACTCCCTTACCTCTTATTCCAGGTTCAGAACCCGGGAAGTGAGGATCGGCTCCGTGGGTATGGGGGGTGATAATCCGATACGTATCCAGAGCATGACAACCACCGATACAATGGATACTAAAGCCACAGTCGAACAGTCGATCAGGATGATCGAGGCGGGTTGCGAATTAGTGAGAATTACAGCTCCCAGCATCAAGGAAGCTAAAAATCTCGAGTTGATAAAAAAGGAATTGCGGGCCCGTGGATACGATGCTCCATTGTCCGCGGACATCCATTTTACCCCAAACGCTGCTGAAATGGCGGCGAGAATCGTCGAGAAAGTGCGCGTGAACCCCGGTAACTACATCGACCGTAAAAGGTTCGAGGTTATCGAATATGATAACACCACCTATCAGGCAGAGGTTGAACGTATCCGCGAAAGATTTACCCCGTTAGTAAAGATATGCAAGGAGTACGGCACCGCCATGAGGATCGGCACAAATCATGGCTCACTTTCCGACAGGATCATGAGCCGGTTTGGAGACACGCCGCTCGGAATGGTGGAATCCGCCCTCGAATTTGTACGCATCTGTCGCGATGAAAATTATCACAATATCGTTCTTTCAATGAAGGCGAGCAATACACAGGTGATGGTTGAAGCTTATCGCCTACTCGTCAGTAAAATGACCGAAGAAGGGATGGACTATCCACTTCACCTCGGTGTTACTGAAGCCGGAGGTGGTGAGGACGGAAGGGTAAAATCAGCCCTTGGAATTGGTGCTCTGCTTGAAGACGGACTTGGTGATACAATTCGTGTCAGCCTAACGGAAGACCCGGAGTTCGAGGCTCCCGTCGCGATCGCCCTGGCGAACAGGTACAACAACAGAGGAGGTCATGCTCCGATTGATTCGGTTGAGGTAAATCCCATTGATCCGTTCAACTATAACAGACATGAGACATTCCAGCTTCTAAACATTGGAGGCAGTTCGGTACCGGTGGTTGTAACAGATCTTTCAGAAGAAGATCTGACAGACCCCGCCTCACTGGCACCTGTCGGATACTTCTACGATGAGCCGACAGATAAGTGGAACATGAACGACATGGCGTGCGATTATTTCTATCTTGGTGAGAATCGTCCTGGATTCGATCTTCCTCATGGATCAAGAGGAATTTATAATTATGAGTTTTGGATGACCCTCGAAAACAAAGAGCGGGCACTTCCGCTTCTTTCCAAAGCCGAATACATTGGTGAGAATGATCCTGAACTCCTTTTCAAATTTCTGAAGATCACTCTTCCTGAATTGGATGATCAGACACTCGCGAAATTGAAAGAAGATGCCTACACAGTTATAATACTTGGCACAGAAAACAGCCATGGCATGGCGGAACAGAGGAGATTCTTCTTCAAACTTATCGAAGAAGGAATTAAAAATCCAGTCATTCTGCACCGTGATTACACCGGAATTTCGGAAGAGAACTTCCTCCTCCACCCTTCCACCGATTTTGGCGGTCTCCTCATCGACGGCTTAGGCGACGGCGTATTTGCAACATTTAATTCCACACTCCACACTCCACACTCTACACTAAACACTAAACACTCCACACTCTACACTAAACACTCTACACTAAACACTGAAACAGTAAACCGCGTCCTCTTCGGTATCCTCCAGGCGGCAAGGGTGAGAACTTCAAAAACGGAGTATATCGCATGTCCTTCCTGCGGAAGAACCCTTTTTGACCTTCAGGATACAACTGAAATGATCAGAAAACGGACATCTCATTTAAAGGGTGTAAAAATAGCGATCATGGGGTGTATAGTGAACGGTCCGGGTGAAATGGCAGACGCTGACTACGGATATGTTGGAAGCGGTCCCGGCAAGATAACGCTCTACCGTGGTAAAGAGGTGGTGACAAAAGCCATTGCCACTGAATTCGCTGTTGATAAACTGATCGATCTGATAAAAGAAGACGGGATCTGGGTGGAACCGGTCGCTTGACCTACCGGTTAATCCGGCTAATAAAAGCCACCCCCGGATGATTTTAAAATCAATTTTTTGGAGATTTGATCAAATATTGATATTTTTGTAAAGTTTATGAATTTGATTACATTTTGTACCATGACAAATGCCCGAAATAACGAGTCAGCGAAAGCTGATTTAACCTCAGTTTCTTAGTCTTGGTAGTTTTTTTATCGCACTTCACATTTTTGGAAGTGCTTTTTTTTTCTTATGAGAGTTGAACAGGTAGTAAGATTCCTGGATGAATGGGCCCCGAAATTCATCCAATGGGAACGCGATAACACGGGGCTTCTTGTAGGCGACAGCAGACAGAATGTGACGGGAGTACTCGTCTGTCTCGATGTCACCGGCGAGGCACTCGAGCAGGCACAAAAGCTTCGATGCAACCTCGTGATAAGTCACCACCCTCTGATCTTTTTCCCGATGAAAAAGATAACACCAGAGACAGACCGAACTTCCAAACTGGTCACCACACTCATAAAAAACGACATCTCACTCCTATCATACCATACAAATCTTGATTTTACACACCACGGCGTAAACCACCAATTGGCTCAAAAGCTGGAACTTACAGACCATGGTTATCTCGTCCCGATCTCAGGGAAAAGGTATAAACTTGTGGTTTTCACTCCTGAAAGCTCGCTTGAAAAGGTCTCAGAAGCGATATTCAGTGCAGGTGGCGGTGTAATAGGTGAATATTCGAAGTGCAGCTACAGATCAAAAGGCACCGGAACTTTCATTGGTTCAGATCAAACAAACCCGTCTGTGGGTGAAAAAGAGAAATTTGAAACTGTCGATGAGGCACGGCTCGAAATAGTGGTTAATGAAGCCAATCTCGGCAAGGCACTAAAAGCAATGCTGGCAGCACATCCTTATGAAGAGCCCGCGCATGATATTTACCCCCTGAAAAACGAGGAAAAAAATTACGGAATGGGTGTAACCGGTACCCTCCCCCGTCAAATGAAAGAGCATGAATTCCTTCAGTTTGTTGCCACAAAACTTGGCACAGGCTTTCTAAGGCATTCAGCTCCCACCGGTAAAAATGTTAACAAGGTCGCTGTTTTTGGAGGATCTGCCTCCGAATACTTAAGCGACGCCGTCGCCGCCGGATGTGATGCCTTCGTCACCTCCGATATAAGATATCATAGCTTCCAGGACGCTGAGGGAAAGATCCTCTTCGTCGACGCGGGCCACTTCGAAACAGAAGTGCCGGTTCTGCAGGAGGTTAAAAAGCGGCTCGAAGGCTTCTTCACTTCCATCAGTGAAGAGACAAACGTATTTATCTATGACGGGAATGCGAACCCCGTCAACTATTTCAGTTTATAACTTAGGAGAAGACACATTGAAGAACAACCTGGTACTGTTCTATAAAGTACAAATGATTGACCGTAGCATCGACAGACTTGAAGAGCAGCGCGGCGACCTCCCACTGACAGTTGAAGCTCTCGAAGGAAAACTCGAGAACCTCAAAACCGGCATCGAGGAGAAAAACCAACTCAAAATTGACTCCGCCGCAAAACGCGAAGAAAATAATGAAAAAATTAAAGAACTACTTGACAACCAGAAAAGAGCAAAAGCCCAGCTCTACAAGGTGAGGAACAATAAGGAATACGACACGATCACCAAATCGATAGATGCCGCTGATGCCGAATGTACCCGCCTCGAAAAGGAAAGCGATGCCCTCGTTGCCACGATCGAACAGGCCGAAAAGGAAATAACTGAACTCACCCCCCTTATCGAAGAGCTTGAAACCGACCTCGCCCACAAAAACTCAGAACTCGCCATGATCAAGGAAAACAGCGCCAACGAAGAAAAACGCCTCCTCGAAGAACGCGAATCCCTGGTCGCCCAAATGAAAAAAGCCGATTACTCACTCTACACACGTGTGAGAACCGCTAAAAGAGGCCTCGCCGTTGCACGCATCAGACGCAACGCATGCTCGGGCTGCCAGACCATTATTCCGGCCCAGCGCCAACTCGAGATCCGCCGTAACAACCGCATGTTCACATGCGAATACTGTGGCCGTATCATCGTTTCAGCCGAAATCGCCCAGGAAGCGGGAGACTCTGAAGAATAGAGGTTAGCTATTAGCTATTAGCTATTAGCTATTAGCTATTAGTTGATGGGTTTGAGAGTGATGTTACAAAATTTCGAAAGTTTGTGGATGAATCATGGGTGTTCTGCTCGATAAAAGTGTGATGTTTGCTGTAAGAATTGTTAAATTCGCAAAATTCCTCGAAGAAAAGCATCACTATATTCTCGCTCGACAGATATTAAAATCCGGTACCAGCATTGGGGCCAACTTGACGGAGGCTAAGCATGCTGAGTCAGAACCTGACTTCATTCACAAACTTTCTATTGCACAGAAAGAGTGTTCTGAGACACTATATTGGCTTACAATCCTTCATAAATCAGAAATTATTGATGATTCCCAACATTTCAGCTTGAATAATGACGCAGCTGAATTGATTAAAATGATAACGGCTTCGCTTAACACTCTGAAAAAATCCAAATCGAACAAACTTCCAAATCTATAAATTTCGACCTTTTCAAAACTGCAAAACTTCATACAAAAAAGCTAATAGCTAATAACTGATAGCTAATAGCTAAATAAATTTTCAGTTCCTTTTTATCTCCCGTTTTCGTATATTTGTTCATTGTAAATAATTTTCATAAAAATTTAAATCACGGAATATTTTTATAGACTTGACTTGGCAATCGCTGTCGCGAATTTAACGGCAGAGGAAAGTCCGGACTCCAAAGGACAGGACGCCGGGTAACACCCGGGAGGTTATCCGTAATGGATAGGCTACGGAAAGTGCCGCAGAAAAGATACCACCTTGATGCCCCAAAAGGGTTTCAGGGAAAGGGTGAAAAGGCAGGGTAAGAGCCTACCGCGCCCATGGTAACATGGGTGGCATGGTAAACCCCGTCCGGAGCAAGGCCAAGCAGAAGGCGATCCCACCCCTTCGCGGGGGAGGGTTAAGGGCTGTCCGTCCGATGTCTTCGGGTAGGCTGCTCGAGGTGAGGAGAGATCCTCATCCCAGATAAATGATTGCCTTCGGTTTATTGAAATTTTTACAATGAGTTTTCACAAAATGATAAAATTGCTAAAAAATATTAATTACCCACCGGGTACGTAGTACCCTTACCAATTTTTATACCTTTTTGTGACTACCCGTCGTAAAATTTCTCTAACCGGGACAGAATCCGGCTTAGGAGTCAGGTCTATATATTTTATTTCCACGGTAAGTTCACTATGCCAACGAAACGGTGGAAGCTCAGACCTGTTCGTGATCAACTTGAAATTAGATCACTCGCTGATTCTCTGAACATTTCCGAAGTGCTTGCTAAGCTCCTGATACTCAGGAACATCAAGACATTTCCGCAAGCACGTTACTTCTTCAAACCAGACCTTGAAGGACTGCACAGCCCGTTCCTGATGCATGGAATGCGCTCTGCCGCCCGTCGCGTTATTCTTGCCATTACTTCCAACGAGAAGATTTTGGTCTATGGCGACTACGACGTTGACGGCACGTGCTCAACCGCGCTGATGTATATGTTCCTGAAAGAACTCGGCGCGAATGTTGAATTTTTCATCCCCAACCGCCTCCGTGACGGATACGGCATCACGAACACAAGCATTGATTTTGTAAAGAGCACCGGCACATCCTTGATGATCTCGGTTGACTGCGGCATAACCGCGGTCGAAGAAGCCGGATACGCGAACACCCTGGGAATTGATATGATCATCTGCGATCATCATCAGCCACGGGAAGTGCTACCCCCGGCCTTTGCTGTTCTCGATCCCCTGAAACCGGGCTGCAATTACCCGTTCAAATATCTCTCGGGCGCGGGAGTGGCCTTCAAACTCGCGCAGGCAGTCGCGGCACTGCTGGGTAATCAGCAGTTGCCTCTGAAATATCTTGACCTTGTTGCCATGGCAGGTGCGGCGGATATCGTTCCGCTCACCGATGAGAACAGGATACTTGTGATGAACGGTCTCGACCTCCTGAACAAGTCTCCACGCCCCGGTCTCCTCTCTTTGATGCGTTCAACCCGGATCGAACCGGGTCAATTGAATGCCGGACAGGTGGTATTCTCGATCGCTCCAAGGATAAATGCCGCCGGCAGATTGGGTGACGCCAAGATAGCCGTTGAACTCCTGATGACCGATGATCACAGACGCGCGGATGAGCTTTCATCAATGCTCGAAACAGAGAACTGGGAAAGGCGGAAACTTGATGAGGAAACCCTCACCTCAGCTCTCGACAAGGTGTTGAGTGTTCATGATCTCGAAAAAGACATGGCTTTGGTGCTCCACGAAGAAGAGTGGCATCCGGGAGTTATCGGAATTGTAGCCTCTCGTTTGGTTGAACTGTATTACCGTCCGACCGTGATGCTTACAACGATCGACGGCGTGGCGAAGGGCTCGGCAAGAAGCATACCAAGTTTTAATATCTACGAAGCACTTCAGCAGTGCGGCGACCTTCTAAACCACTATGGCGGGCATCAGGCAGCAGCCGGACTTTCAATCGATATCGATAATATCCCCGAATTCCGCCGGAGATTCAACCTGCTCGCCAAAGAACAGATTAATAATGACGATCTTATTCCGCAGATCGAGATCGATGCCAAAATAAAACTTTCAGAGATCACTCCGAAATTCCTTCGGGTTCTGCACCAGTTCGCCCCGTTCGGACCTGAGAATCCGAGGCCTGTTTTCCTTTCCGAAGGGGTGTCCCATACCGGATTCGTAAGGAAAGTCGGGCATAATCACCTGCTGCTACAGATCAAACAGAATGGGAATGACAAGGTTTTCGATGCCATCGGTTTCAACCTTGGCCACTATGAGGAACAGGTTCGCGACCGTAACTCACTGATCGACATCGTTTACACGATCGAAAACACCGGTAAAGAGTGCAAGCCTCACCCTCAACTTCGGATAAAAGACCTTAGGGTTAGTGGTTAGATATTAGCGATTAGTGAGTCCAATATAAAAAGGTGAATTTTCGGATCGATCCGGAGCAATGAATTGACATTTTTTCAGAGCTCTAAAATTTTTCGGTCAGATTTTCACCAATTTACTGGAATCTCAATAAATTTCTCTTTTTGTTGTTAATTCCGGGGCTAATAAGTTCGTTTTTAGCCCCTTTTTCTTTATAATCTTCTTAATTCATTGCCGATTCCGGTACGTCACTGCGCAGGTATCGGTAGACCCTTCCAAAATTGATCATAGCTGCAGTGCAAAAGGAGAATACCGTCGCCCTGAATCTTCCCCGAACTCTTAATTTCCCCTTTCTCATCCCCCTCGCAAACTCTGCTACCGTGGCTTCAATATTGGACCTGAGATTTTGCTGCTCCTCCGGCAATTCGGTTTTTGCACGGTGTCTGACCTGCATCAGGTGCTGGGTCTTTTTGAAATAGTATCTTCTTACTCCTTTGCCCTTCTGAATCTTACAACGGTCTGCAAAAGGACAACTCTCACATACTTTCCCGTCAAATTCAGCAACATACCGTTTTTTCGATTTTGTTGCTTCCGCACTTTGTCCCGGGCAAGTTACTGTGTATATCCCCTGTTCATTCCTGGATATCTCAGGCTGTATCCATTTTGGTGGCTTTTGCCGGATACCCGACTGCACTATCCGGACTCCCTGCTCTTCAAACTTCTCGTCACTCCTCTGTGCAGGATATGCCCCATCCAGATGTAACTCCTCCAGTTCGGGGGTTTTCTCCTTTACCGGGTCCAATCTCTGAGCTATCACTGTCGAGTCATCGACATTGTTTGGATAAACCGCTACATCCGTAATTAGGTTTACCCTGTTCTTTGGGTCACATGTCTCAACTATGTTGACCACATGACCAATGTACTCAGTGTTCCTTTTCCTACGGAAAGTTGCATCCTCATCGTCAGGGGAGAGCAGAAAAGATGTCTTCAGTCCATCTTCCCTTAATTTTACTTCTTCCCCATCCGTTACGAATTGCTCCGAGTAAACACGGTTAAATATCCTGTGAATGTCTCCCGGTTCATAACGCCCGATGATCTCTTCCTTTATCCTGCGGTAAACATGAGCTATCGAGGTTAATCTCGAAGGCATATCCTCCGGCTTCAGACGATAGACATACTGTCCGGAGGTCTTCTTTATATACTCTGAAAACAGTTCGTTGTACCCTCTACGATCTCCTTCTGTGAGTTCCCTGTAAACACGGTTGAGTACTTCAACCAAAAACTGGAGACGACCGAACTTCCGCAGGTTGCTTGCCGCCTGGAAACTGTCTGTCCTCTGAATCGCTGTGCTCAGTTGAAGTTCTTCCAACTGTCCCGCTGTCAGATGATCAAACACCTTCTCCAGAAGATTGATACCGGTATCTATGTGATAATCAGTCAACCTGTTTATGAAATTGAACAATGTGGCTTCTGAAAACGGAGTCTCATCCAACTCACCCAAGCCGAGTGCTGTCTTCGTCAGAAGATTGAACTTGATGTTCTTGTGCAACTCGGCAAATGTCCATCGGTTACGATGCTGCAACAGCAGTGCTGAGACCATACTGTTAACAGGAGAGTTGGGACGGCTCTCTTTATCCGAGTAGAGTGGAGCAAAGTCCTCCTCCCTTATCCTGCAGAAGATCAGTTCATAGAACTTGTACTCCTCGGAGTCCATTATCTCCCTGCGCATCGAATCTTTGATCACATTTTGGAATCCGAAGAGACCGGGTTGTTTGTGTTTGTGGTTTTTTCTGAACATTGGGCAGTGATAATTGTTATTTTTACTACCTCAATATACGAAAAAAAATGATGCTATCTTGTTGTATTACAACTACTTACAGCAATTTTAGCATCTTTTTTTATCCACATTAACCAACTTGACCTGATACAATCCTGAGAAAATATTTACCTTTTTAGAGTGGACTCATTAGTTATTAGCGATTAGCTATTAGCGGTGAGCGATTAGTTATTAGCGATTAGCGATTAGCGGTGAGCGATTAGTTATTAGCGATTAGCGATTAGTTATTAGCGATTCGCGATTAGCGACGAGCAATTAGTTATTAGCCTCCGTGGTGGAAGGGGCAATGAGTTATTAGCTATTAGCGATTAGCGATGAGCTATTAGTTATTAGCTGCCGTGGCGGAAGGGGTTTTCTCCGCGTTAATCAGTCAAATCCGTGTGTATCTGCGTCCTTCAAAAAATCCGTTTAATCCGCGTCATTTGCGTTATCCGTGGTCTATCCACTCCACCCCAAACCCCAAACGCTACTTAATCGCCACAACCACCTGAACGATACCAAAAGTGAAAAGGTGCCTCTCAACTTTTGAGAAGCCGGCTTCTTTGAAGAGTTTTACGAGGTCAACATTTTTATCGAAGTCTTCAACAGAGTCGGGCAGGTATTCATAAGCCATTGGATGTCCCGAGACGATCTTCCCTACTAACGGTAAAATATTCTTAAAGTAAAATTTGTACAGTGCCTTGAAGAATGGATTCTTAGGCATGGCAAATTCAAGCACTGTTGCCCTTCCCCCTGTTGAGATCACCCTGTTGAACTCACGGAAAGCCAAGGGGATATCGTAGAAGTTTCTTACGCCAAACGCCACAGTTATGTTTGTGACCGAGTCTTTTTTCAGTGGTATGTACTCAGCAGCTGTCTGAAAATTCTTCTGATTTATCCAGTCAACCTTTTTATTGAAGAGCGATAGCATATTGTATGAGAAATCGGCACCGAATATCTTTGTAACTCCGTATTTTCTCGCTTGTATCGCCACATCGCCTGTACCGCAAGCCATATCGAGCAGAACTGTATCCTTTCCGATCTTGCTCAGTTTGAGTGCTTTTTTTCTCCAGTAGGTGTCCACTCCCGCGCTCAGTACCCTGTTTAACAGATCGTACCGCGACGCGATAGAGTCGAACATTTTTTTTACTTCAGTTTTCTTTTCTTCTTTTGCAAATAATGTGGTTGACATCTCTTCTCAAATTTTTCAATACAAGGATAACAAAATTTAGTGCCGATCTGTTTCAATCGCATCAGACATTGTATTAGCGAGGTGAATAAATTCTTCCGGTGTAAGCTGCTCAGCCCTTCTACCCGGATCGATTGGGGAAGTGTAGCCCTCGGGAAGTGTCTCCAGCACCGGCGCGAGGGCGTTCCTGAGTGTTTTCCGCCGTTGATTGAAGGCTGTTCTTACCACACGTCTGAAAAGTTTATGATCTTTTATCAAACTCTCATCACGATCGAAACTCAAACTTATAATCGCGGAATCGACCTTCGGTTTTGGGAAGAATACTGTGGAAGGAACCTTGAAATGATATGTAAGCGTGGCATACACCCCAAGCACCACGCTCAGGATGCCATACTCTTTATTGTTCGGGGGGGCGGTTATCCTCCGCGCCACTTCAAGTTGTACCATAAGCATAACATCCTTTACATGCTCCCGTTCTTCAAGCAACTTGAAAATGATCGGGGTTGTGATGTTATATGGGATGTTTCCTATCACCCGGAGCTTCCTCCCCGCTGCCACTTCCTTCAGCCACACTTCCATAAAATCCCCCTCAATTATTTGAAGTGATGGGTATTTCTCGTGAAGTAATTCGATCGCGCGGGTGTCGATCTCTACTACTCTCAAATCGCATCCGCTCGCCAGGAGTTTATCGGTGATTGCCCCTTTACCGGGACCGATCTCAAGCACGGAGTCATCCGGCAAGGGGTTAAAAGTATCGACAATTTTACTTATGTAGCGCGGGTCGGTGAGAAAGTTTTGTCCGAATCTTTTTAGGGGCTTCAATTTTTCGCGGGTTTTTCTATTTTTATATCTTTATTATCGGAATTTTGTAAAATCAGTCCGAAACTTACAAAGA
>JAEYUD010000006.1 GCA_023433685.1 Bacteroidota bacterium | reverse complement strand
ATTGCAAACATTCTCGGTCTGTTACCCGCGTCGGAATCTGATTCAATAATCCAGGAAATACTTAATCAACAATCGATAAGTGAAAAACTGACAGTACAGTTTAACTTTGAATTACCTTACACTCGTATCGAAGCGATATCACTTCTTTTCTATAACGGACTTCTGACGATTCAGGGGGACCGTTTCCAGTTCTATGACTACGTTATCCCGAATTATGTGATCAAAGTGATGTACTGGGAGTACTTCAGATATCTTTTTGAAACGCGGCACAAGATACAGTATGACAGTATTCCGATAAGAGATTCGCTGATAGAGATGTCAGAATCCAGCAAAGTCGATAAGTTAGTGGGGTATGTCCTCACGATTCTGAAAAGCCTCTCCAACCGTGACCTGCAGAAGTTCAGTGAGAAGAACATAAAGATGATCTTCATGACGCTGCTTATGGGTAACAACGCCTACTTCGTAAAGAGCGAACATGAAAATGCCGGGGGCTACGCAGACCTTCTTCTGATCCCGACCAAACTCAACCCGGGTACTGACAACTTCCTCCTCGAGCTGAAATACCTGAAGAGAAGCAGCAAGGAAAACCTCGAATCCGAAAAAATCAAAGCCATTGAGCAGGTGAAGAAATACAAAACCGAACTCGAGTCGGAGGGAATTGTTTGCAAGACTTATGCCATCATCTTTGTCGGGAAAACGGGGTATGAGGTATTGGAAGTTGTCTGATTCAGATATCTATTTTCTACTTGCATGTGGCTCCTACGGAGTCAAAAACCGTCAAGCTCACCTCATTTGAAAGTGAAACAAATAACATTTCACATTTCACTTCGCCGCGGCGAATCACATTTAAAGAAAAAGGCTGCCCCTCTCGAGACAGCCTTAAACCTCAATCAGCTAATAACTAATAGCTAATAGCTAATAGCTTATTTACTCTTATCCGGGAACGGTGGAACCGGGTTTTTCTTCACCGGGTTCTTTTCCAGTTCTTTCATTATGAGGTCGATCGCTTTGTTGAGCTGTTCATCGGTACCGGCGAACTCAAGTGCGGGATCGTTATCAACCACCACATCGGGATCAACACCGTGACCTTCCATTATCCAGTTCTTGCCTTCAAGATCGTACGGACCGAATTCAGGTTTGTTCAAATATCCGCCGTCAACGAATGGAAGTGAGCCGGAGATACCAACAACTCCACCCCATGACCTTTTACCGACGAGCAAACCGAGTTTATTGGCTCTGAATCTGTAAGGGAAAATGTCACCATCTGAGGCAGAAAATTCATCCATCAACAGAATCTTGGGGCCCACGTGCATGCCTGTGGGGTTGAAGGTATTGATCGAATTCCTTCTATAGTTCATCATCACAGGTGTTCTGGTGAGTCTTTCCAATATCTGGGGTGATACGTTTCCGCCGCCATTTCCACGGTCGTCAATTATTAGAGCTTCCTTGTTCAACTGAGGATAGTAATACTTCGCGAACCAGTTCAAGCCGTTAACACCCATATCAGGTATGTGGATGTAGCCAACCTTGCCATTGGTCGCTTTTGATACTTTCTCAATGTTTCCTTCGATCCACTCGAGATAGTAGAGATTCTGTTCGTCTGCAACAGGAACCACTGTTACATCCCTGGCACCACTCTCGTTCGCTGTGGAATTGATGGTCAGTACCACCTGTTTGCCAGCCCTGTCGACCAAAGCCTCGTAGATGTTTGGCATCTCTTTTACTGAACGCCCGTTGATTGCAAGGATGTAATCACCCTCTTTAACATTTACGCCGATCTCAGTAAGTGGTGAGCGGAGATCCTTCTCCCAGTTGTGACCTTTTAGAATCTTCTTGACTTTTACGAAACCTGACGCGTCTTTTTCGAGTTGCGCGCCAAGGAGACCAAGCGCGACACGGGCAGCCTGAGGATAGTCGCCACCACCCACGTAAGCGTGACCGATATTGAGTTCACCGATCATCTCGCCGATGATGTAAGTGAGGTCGGCTCTATGGTTAACCCATGGGAGAAGCTGAGCGTATTGTTCCCTGACAGCTTTCCAGTCGAGTCCGTGCATATTTCTGGCGTAGAAGAAGTCGCGCATCTGGCGCCATGCTTCGTTGAATATTTGTGTCCATTCTGCTTTTCTGTCGATAGTAACCTTCATGTCGCTGAGATCAAGAGGTTCCTTGATCTTTACAGGTGCTGATGGAAGTGGCACTATACCGTAAGAAGGACCGACTCTGACAAGCATTTTTTTCTGATCTTCAGAAATTGAGTAACCCATCGCTTCACCAAGAGAAGTTTCTTCGAGGTCTTTCAGATTGTAATAGTAGAGATTGAACCTCTCATCTTTCGGTCCGCGTCTGAAATAGAACAACTTGTCTGCCGTGGTTGAGAGCGCGGCATAACTTCCGGAAGGAGTTGGTATCTCGGCAATCCGGTTTACTATTCCATCGAAATCGATGGTGAGCAATTTATCTTCTTTCTTATCACCGTTCGGTTTCTCGTCCTTTTTCTCATCCTTTTTTTCTTCTTTTATAGTCACTTCATCACTTTTTGGCTCAAAGGGCGATTTTGTGGATGCCTGAAGGGTGACCATATAGATGTTGGTCATGTCGGTGTAAACATGGTTCCACTCTGTCCAGCCATAGGTTGGGTTAAAGTTCCTCTCAGAAGTGAAGAAGAGATATTTTCCATCCTTCGAGAACGTTGGTTGTCCCACATCGAAAAAGGAATCTGTAACAGGAAGGCTCTTTTTAGTTTCGAGCGAGTAGATGTGTATCCTGTTCACAACATTGTCTTCAGAGAGGTTGAACGCTATGAACCTGCTGTCGTGCGACCAGTCGTAATCTCCGATTAGGGAAACATCCGACTTCGCCACCTGAACCACTTCCTTTGAATCGATATCCACGTAATTCAGTGTAAAATTTTGGTCGTGCCAGAGGATTTTCTTGCCATCGGGTGACCAGGCGATCGAGAATTTGTACACATTCCCGCCTTTGGTAACCCTTGTTTCCGCGCCTTTGCCATCCTGAGGCATAATATAAATTTCATCTTCGCCCGATTTATCTGAAATCCATGCGAGGTATTTACCATCTGGTGACCAGCGTGGCTGACGGTCATGCGCGCCGGGACTCATGGTAAGATTTCGGGTGGCTCCGTTTTTAGCCGGAACAGTGAAGATGTCACCACGGGCGGTGAAAACGGCTCTGTTTCCATCGGGTGAGATGTCCCATCCGGCTATCACTCTTCCAACCTCGATCATCTTGTCGCGGCCTGTTGCAAGGTCATCTTGTATCTTGATGTCAACTTTCTCATATTTATCGGTTGCCACATCAAGTTTCCAGATGTAGCCACCGTTTTCAAATACTATTGAATTGCCGCCGATCGAGGGGAATTTAACGTCAAAATCTTTGAAGAAAGTTATCTGTTTCTCGGCTTTGGTGGCAAGGTCATAAGAGAAGAGATTCATTGTACCGGTTCTGTCCGAAGCAAAATATATCTTGTTTCCTGCCCACATGGGGAAGATATCCTGCGCGGGATTTTCCTGAAGCCGCGTTGTCTTTTTGGTATCAAAGTCGTAGATCCAGACATCGTCCGCCTGACCGCCACGGTATCGCTTCCAGGTTCTGAACTCACGAAAAACCCTGTTGTACGCAAGTTTTTTGCCATCGGGTGAGAAGGTGCCAAAACCACCGCGGGGAAGTGGCAGTTGCTGAGCCATCCCTCCGTTAACATTGATGAAAAAAAGTTGTCCTTTCCAGTCGTTCGGTTCTATCCAACGGCTGCGGAACATCACCGTCTCGTTATCACGCCAGGCCATTACTATGTTATTGGGACCCATGCGGTCGGAAACATCATCCCTGTCAAGGGTGGCAGTGAAAGTTAGCCGCTTGGGCACACCACCTTCAGCCGGAATCAGGTACACTTCGGTATTTCCGTCGTACTGACCGGTAAAAGCAATGTTTTTGCCATCGGGTGAGAATTTGGCGAACGATTCATAACCATTATGAGTGGTTATTTTTCTGGCAGTTCCACCATTTGAATTAACAACGTACAGATCGCCAGCGTAACTGAACACGATCTTGTCGCCATTTATATTCGGGAACCTGAGCAGACGTGCCTCCTGAGCGTGCACGAGTGTGACCCCGAAAAGCAGGGAGAGGAAAAACAGCATTTTTCTCATATTTTCTTCCGTTTTGATTGAACAATGATAACCGTAAAGTTATAAAAAAAATATGAATCAAATCGTTGAAATATGAGAAAAGGTTTTTTTTAGTGGTTAGAGGTCAGAGGTTAGTCCGCCGCGGCGGACTAACCGTTAACCACTAATCAAGCAGCTTCTTCGTTCTTTCTCATCAGGAAGTCGTCAACGTATTTTTCGAATTCATCGTGGTCGATCTGGTTCAGAACAGCGGTTTTGCGCAGCCAGTCGATCTCGGCGGGTGCCAGTTCAGAATCGATACAGGCAAGCTGAAGTGCTTCGCCCAGAAATATCCGGGTAATTGCGGGTGAGGAAAACATCAAAGGGCTGTCGCTGATATTTTCATTTATCATCAGATTTTTTAGTACATCTTCGTAAAAATCGCGACTGAAACCCAGGCGGGTGGCTACATCTCTAATTATTTCTTTTTCGCGTTCGATTAATTTATAGTCTAATCTTGCAACTATCAGCATCCCTTTCAGGTAGTTGCTTTTGTCGAGTGTCGTAAGCACGGTTTGATCTCCCATATCATTATGCATTAAAATTGATTGTCAAACATAGCGAAAATAGTCACTATCTTCAAGTCTATTAAATGGTCTGCCATTGAAATTGATTTTTTCATTTCGACCTAAATGGGTAAATTTCGTGTTGTTTTCTTATTAAAAATTAGTTATTAAAGATGTTGATTTTCAGGTATTCAATTCTGTTTTTTCTTTTTGCATCAGTATCTTTTGCCCAGACCGGTTGGGAGACTGTTTTTGAACGTTCCGGTTATATGGCTACCGCCACATACGAGCAAACTGATGAGTATTTTACCCGCTTATCAAAAATTTCCGGTGCGGTAAAATATGAAACTTTTGGCATTTCCCCACAGGGGAGGGCGCTTAAAGTTTTTATTGTGTCGAAAGACACAGCCTTCACACCTGATGCGGCAAAAAGGTCCGGCAAACCCGTGCTCTTCATCATAAACGGGATTCATTCCGGTGAGATTGAAGGAAAAGATGCCTCGATGATCTTCCTCAGGGAAATGCTGGTTGATGGGAAACACCGTGAGATATTCGATAATGTTAATATTGTCCTGGTACCGATTTTCAGCGTTGACGGACATGAAAGGACGTCACCCTACAACAGGATCAACCAAAATGGACCGGAAAACATGGGTTGGAGGGTGACAGCACAGAATCTGAACCTGAACCGCGACTGGACAAAGGCCGAAGCACCCGAAATGCAGGCGATGATAAAGCTTTACAACGCCTGGGATCCCGATTTGGTGATGGACAATCATACAACAAACGGTGCCGACTATCAATATACCGTCTCCTACGGTCTCGAATACTTCCCGAGTCTCGCCAACAATCTCGTCACAATGATCAGAAAAAATTTCCTGCCGTTTTTATACGAAAAAGTTGAAGGGGCAGGCTGGCTTATGTCGCCTTATGTCGCCTTTAAAAATAACAAAGTGGCAGACGGGATCGTTGAATGGGCTTCATCTCCGAGATTCACAAACGGCTATTCAGCCTCGCGGAACAGGATAAGTTTCCTGGTTGAAACCCACATGATGAAACCTTACAAAGACCGGGTTTTTGGCACTTATGAGTGTATAAAAGCAGCAGCCCTTTTCCTCTCGATCAACGGGAAAGAGGTGATTGAAGCCAACAAGACCGCCGATAGATCCGTAAAAGACTTCACGGGTGAGCATGCCCGCTGGGTACC
This sequence comes from Bacteroidota bacterium, assembly GCA_023433685.1. GTDB lineage: Bacteria > Bacteroidota > Ignavibacteria > Ignavibacteriales > Ignavibacteriaceae > UTCHB3. Next base: position 2,919 of record JAEYUD010000006.1, on the reverse strand, counting down.
AATAAAATTTGTTTTAAGGGACAGCACCACTAAAAAATTCCACTTTAAAGGGATAGAAGCAGTAACCGAAAAAAGTGCCGTATCAGGTGCCGAAAAAACCGTGTATACAGGTAAAAAGGTTGAAATTGATATCCCTCATTACGATGATGTATACGTCGCGGATTCTGTTCTGCTGCCCACAGGTTATATCATCCCGGGTGAGTATAAAAATATTGCAGAAAAACTTGCCCTTCACGGAATAAAAGTGGAGGAGGTGAAGCAGGCTGAAAAAGCAAAAGTGGAAGTTACAACTTTCCGCGATTTCAAGTTTGCCGAGCGCCCCTTCGAGGGAAGAACAAGGGTATCTTATAAATACGACACCGAAACAAAAGAAGTGAATGTTCCGGCCGGTTCTTTCTACGTTGATAGCCGGCAGAAGACATTTAAGCTAATAGCCACACTTCTTGAACCGAAATCGGATGATTCATATGTGGCATGGGGGTACTTCAATCAGATATTTGAAATGAAGGAATACTACGAAGATTACGTTATGGAACGGGTCGCGTTGGAGATGTTTGATAAGGACCCTGCTTTGAAAGCAGAATTTGAACAGAAAGTTGCATCTGATGAAAAATTCAGAAATGACCCCGATGCCAGGCTCGCATGGCTCTACAGAAGGTCACCTTATTTCGACAAAAAATATTGTGTTTATCCTCTCATTAGGGTGGTGGAATGATTATTAAGATCAACCGTTTCATTTTACTTCTTCTCTTTTTCCTCGCGGTTCCGGTCTGCGGGCAGAATGATATCCCGGTTAATGAATACGGACTCAAAGTTGTAGCCGACATTTCCCTTTACAATAAACTTGTATCGCTCGAAAGCAATAACGCTATTGTTGATCTCGAACTTAGCATTCCGCATCTGAAAAAAGATGTTAAATATGCCACCACTGACAACGTAACCAAACATGTACTGTATGAAAGCCCGGGTACCTTTTTGAGGCTGCCGGCGGCCCGTGCCCTTGCCCGGGTTGCTGAAGAACTGGCCCTGAACGGAATAGGTTTGGTTGTTTATGACGGTTACAGACCATACTCGGTTACAAAAAAGATATGGGAATACGTGCTGGACGAAAATTACGCCGCAAGCCCCAAGACCGGCAGCAGGCATAATCGTGGTTGCGCTATCGATCTCGGTTTGTATGATCTGAATACAGGTGAATTGCTTGAGATGCCTACTATTTTCGATGACTTTACCACCAAAGCCGGGCACGGTTTTATGGATATTCCCCTTAATGTAAGGGCAAACCGTGCATTGCTGAGGAGTGTGATGACAAAACATGGTTTCATGGTACTCGACTCAGAGTGGTGGCATTATGATTTTCAGGATTGGAAAAAATTTGATATTATGGACATTCCTTTTGAATTATTGCGGTAAACCAAATGACATCCCCTTACAAACGGAAGAATCAACTCAAAATTAACAGATTGGCTTTATGAGCAACAAGCGGGTTCACCTGTCAGATGATGAAGTTTTTCGGAAGTTCTTTGACCTCGCGGTCGATCTGTTCGTTGTGATCGACAGGGGAGGCCATGTCGTGAAATTTAACCGGGCGTGGGAAGACCTGCTTTGCTACACTTCCGAAGAGATGGTTGGTGAGGTTTTTATACAGTTTGTTCATCCTGATGACCACGAACGAACGATGGCTGCATTTGAATATTTGTTTGAGAATGGAGAACTGACCGATTTTACAAACAGGTATGTCACAAGGTCAGGCGATATTATATTCATCGAGTGGCGCGCTTTTGTTGAAGAGGAACTCGTTTTTTGTGTAGCCCGAAATGTAACGAAAAGGGTGGAAACAGAAACTGAACTCAGGGAAAATAAAGAGAAGAACAACTTTATTGTTGAGAACATGAGTGACGTTATCTGGGTGATGGATCCTTTTACGATGAAATTCAGCTATATAAGCCCATCAGTTGAGAGACTCAGGGGCTTCACTGTTGAAGAAGTGATGAATCAGTCTCTCGAGGAGATCGCGACGCCGGAATCTGGAGAACTGATCATGAGAGTGTTGGGTGAAGGTTTGCAGAACTACTTAAAGACCGGGGAAACATACGATGCAACCACGAGGGTTGAACAACCGGTTAAAGGTGGTGGCACGGTTTGGACCGAAGTCGTGAGCCGGTTACTGAGAGACTCGGAGGGTAATCCACAAATTCTTGGAGTTACCAGAAATATTACCCAGAATCGTAAAATGGAGAATGAGCTTAAACAGAAGAATTACGAACTTCAGATAGCGAACAATACAAGAAACAAACTGCTTTCCGTTATCTCGCACGATCTTAGGAGTCCGTTCCATCCGATTCTCAACATGACTGATATTCTGATGTCAGATATCGACCTCCTCTCTCATGAAGAGATCAAAAAATTTGCAGGAGATATTCACAGGTCCGCTGAAAAGGTGATGAACCTGCTTGAAAACCTCTTGAAGTGGACCCGCGTTCAATCGGGAGCGCTAAAGTTTAACCCGGTTAAAGTTGATCTTCATCTTCTAATGAAAGAATCTCTCAATTCTCTTAAACTCGGATTTCAGGCAAAAGACATCTCATTGATCATCGATTCTTCGCAGGGGATGATCATAAAAGGTGATGTAACAATGTTGCGTTCGCTTTTCCAGAATTTACTTTCGAATGCGCTTAAATTCAGCTTCCCCGGGGGTAAAGTTGAAATATCGATAACCGGTGACGGGGATTTTGTTAAACTGTTGGTGACTGATCACGGTCTCGGGATGTCGGAAGAACAGAAGGCCAAACTTTTCCTTGAGAACGAAATAATCTAAACTCCGGGAACCGCAAATGAAAAAGGGAGCGGTCTTGGCCTCAGCCTCTGTTTTGAGTTTGTCGCCAAACACAGAGGGACTATTGATGTAGAGAGTCAACT
>JAEYUD010000271.1 GCA_023433685.1 Bacteroidota bacterium | reverse complement strand
GAAGTGAGGCTTAGAATAATTTCAGGTGAGTTTGGAGGAAGGTTCATCAAGACTCCCGACTCCAAATTTACACGTCCAACCACTGACAAGGTTAAGCAATCGCTGTTCAATTACCTCGCAAACTATTATGACCTTGAAGATGCAGTTGTTGCTGACGTTTATTCAGGTTCCGGATCGTTGGGTTTTGAGATGCTCAGCCGGGGGGCGGCGACAGTCCACTTCGTAGAAAAGAATTTCCCCGTTCAAAAAGTGTTGCTGGAGAATATTAATTTATTGGGAGTTGCCGATCGTGTTAAAGTTCACAAAATGACGGCAACCACCTTCACTTCCTCGACCTCGCTCAAGTTCGACATGATTCTGGCTGACCCTCCATTTTACGAGTTCGATGTGTGGGATGTGGTTTCAAATATAATGAGGAGAAATCTACTGAAGCCAGGAGGTGTGATGCTGATAGAGAGATCAATCCAGACGGCGGAGAAGGATGCGGAGAATTTCGGAAAGGAACCGTTCAAAAGAATTGGTGACACACTTTTATATAGTTTCAGCGCGCCGGATGAGGGAGAAAAACCCCTTTAGATACTTTTAAGCCAGTTCTTGATCAGCCCCTGCCCTTGTTCTGTTGCGGCAGAGTCAGGGTGAAACTGAACACTCTCCAACGCCAAATTCTTGTGCCGCAAACCCATTATAACTCCGTCACCAGTTCGTGATGTAACTACCAAAGGCGAGTCTTCACCTGGTTCCGAGACAACCAACGAGTGATATCGAATTACTTTCAACTGTCTGCGGAGCCCCCGGAAAACCCCTTTCCCATCATGCGATATCGTTGATGCTTTTCCATGAACCGGTTCAGGGGCATTCAATACTTTCAATCCGAAGTGCTGCCCTATCGATTGGTGGCCGAGGCACACACCGAAAACCGGTATTTTTCCCGCGTATTTCTCAAGAACATTTAGTGTATGCCCCGCAGTGTCAGGCGTTCCGGGTCCCGGTGAGAGGAGTATCCCGTGGTACATTTTTTCCGGTATCATGAGACATTTCGGATCGTCGTTATAGATCACATCCACATCCGCGCTTCCCTGTTTCAGCAAGGCGACAAGATTCCATGTGAATGAATCGTAATTGTCGATAATCAAAACTTTTTTCTTAACGGTACGGGGCATTGATATAGGTTTTCGCTAACTTGTGTGAGCTGCTGTATTCATTCATTTCGAGAACATCATTGTAACATTTCAACGCGAGATCGCGTTCGTTCAATTTATCATAAGCCATTCCAAGATAAAGCACCGAGTTCACCCAGTAACCGGAGGCATCACCTTTCTCAATTTTTTTGGAGAGATCAACTGACTCCTTAAAGAAGGTTTTGCATGAGTCCCACTGCCCCATCACCTTGTAATAAAACCCAAGGTAGTAAGAAGTCTCCCTCTTAACTTTTTGAGAGTATCCAAACTTCCCTTCCTGGCAGCCGGCATAAAGTTTTGAATAGATATCCTTTATAAGGGGGTAATCACCACGCATAACTGCAGCCCTTCCCCGCCACTTCAGAAATACGGGGTTTTCAGGGAAAAGATCTGTTAACTGTTTAGCGTATTTCTCTGAACTGTTGGCATCTTTCTCAAACTCCTGATACAGTGTCATCAGGAAGTACATCGCTTCATACTTCGCGAATCTCCCTTTTTCAGCGACTCTAACCAGATCCTTTATCCCTTGTGCCTTGTCACCTGATGGGAAGAAGATCAGCAATGGTTTAACCGCGGGATATTCATCAGGGATCACCGAGATGTAGTATGAGTAAATTCCTGTTCCAAGAAGAACGTCGGCGTTTCTCGGCTGGAGTTTTAAGGCCTTGTTAACAATGGGAAGTGCTTCCCTGCCGTCATCAGCTGCTTTAAGCCAGCTTTCCCTCAACGAGCGGAGCCTCCCTCTGAACCCGATCGCCCCTCCTTTGAAGAAGAGAGCGTTAAAATCATCGGGGTTATTGTCTAACAGCTCGTCGCAAACGTAAATAACATCATCGAGTTTCTTGTAAAACAGGTCATCTTTCGACTGGTCATCCAGATCAACAAGAATTTTCCACCAGTCAATCATCGCCAAATAAAAGAGACCCGCGGGATTCTTTGGGTTTTCCCGCAACAGGGAGCGGAATTTCGCTTCTGCCGCCGTAAAGTTCAGTGAATAAACATCTTTTATCCCCTGATCGATTATTGTGTTCTGATCCTGTGAGAATAGGGTTGTGGTAAGAAGTAATGATAAAAGGATTAAGGATATGTTCTTGCGCATGTTCAATTACTTTTTAGTTTTACTTCTCAATTATACTTATTGCCAGACAAAGAAGTTTCATAAAATTTTTGATCCAATTTTTCCATCCCTGGAAACAAAAAGAGGCTGCTTTAAAGGGCAGCCTCAAAAATTACCGGCAATACCCGGCGGTTACGCCAATTTTTCCGCGAGAAAACCTGAAAGCTTTGAAGCATCTATTCTGATCTGCTCCATGCTGTCACGTTCACGTACTGTAACGCTGTTGTCTTCCATGGTCTGGGTGTCAACGGTGATCGCGTAGGGGGTACCGATCTCATCCATTCTTCTGTACCGTCTTCCGATCGCGGCCTTGTCATCATAGAATATTTTGAACCTGGACCTGAGTTCGGCTTCAATTTTGCGCGCGAATTCCGGCATTCCATCCTTGTTGACAAGTGGAAGTATCGCCGCTTTTACAGGCGCAAGTTTCGGATGGAGGTGCAGAACGGTTCTTACATCACCGCCAAGATCCTGCTCTTCATACGAATCAACAAGGAAGGCAAGGAACGATCTGCTCGCTCCCGCAGATGTCTCGATAATGTATGGCAGGAATTTCTCCTTGGTCTCCTCGTCAAAGAACTTAAGCCCCTTTTTCGAGTACTGTTCATGTCTTCCAAGGTCAAAATCGGTACGGTTGTGTATACCCTCGATCTCACCCCAGCCAAATGGGAACTGATATTCGATATCTGTTGCTTCCTTGGCATAATGCGCGAGTTTGGTAGGATGGTGATCATGGTATCTCAGATTCTCGGGTTTCATCCCAAGGCTTTTGTACCAGTTCAGTCTGATCTCTTTCCAGTAGTCGTAGTATTTCTTGTCTTCTGTGGGTTTCACGAAATACTGCATTTCCATCTGCTCAAATTCACGAGTCCGGAAGAGGAAGTAGCGGGTGTTTATTTCGTTTCTGAATGCCTTACCTATCTGTGCTATACCAAAGGGCACTTTCTGGCGTGACGCGTTCTGAACATTGAGGAAGTTTACAAAAATACCTTGAGCCGTTTCGGGTCGCAAGTAAATTGTTGAGCCGGTTTCTTCAACCGGACCAAGGAATGTCTTGAACATCAGGTTGAACTTGCGTGCTGAAGTGAATGAACCCTTGTTGCCACAATTGGGGCAGTTTAGTTCTTCAATCAGCTTTGTCGCGTGCTCGGTCTCGAATAGATCGGTGATGAAATCGTTAACCTCGTCACCATTGGTGTCGAGCATCTTCAGGCTGTCTGCGATCTTTGTATGGACATCTGAACCTTCAAGTGAAGTTAACAGGGCTTCGAGCAACTTTGTTTTTTTCTTCACGGGGATCTGGTCAACAAGATAATCAACCCTGAACCTCGCCCGGCACGATTTACAGTCGATCATCGGATCGGTAAAATTTTCAACGTGACCGGATGCAACCCACACTTCAGGCGACATAAGAATGGAAGCATCAAGACCTTCAACATCTTCCCGGTAGGTCATGAATTTCCACCACTCGTCTTTGAGGTTCCGGAGCATTTCACTTCCAAGTGGACCGTAATCATAGCAGCCGTTCAATCCACCATAGATCTCACTCGACTGGTAGACAAATCCTTTTCTTTTCGCGAGAGATATTAACTTTTCAAGCACATCACTTTTTGCATTCATCAAAAAATTTTCTCCGGGGTATTAAAATAAAAAATCATGACCTTAAATATAACCAATATAAAGGAGTTGCATATCCCTTTCCGATTCGGTTTAACTCCTTATTTTTGTTATTTTTGTAAGTTTTTATGATCTTTTTTAATTAATAAAACAAGTAACTCTTTGGATATTTCCCTGTTCGATCTTCTCGACGATTATTATTTTCTCTTGGACAAAGAGGGCATGATCCTCAACGCGAGCGCCGGCGTTTTCAATAAACTCGGGTACAAGCGTGAACAGCTTACCGAGATCGATATGGTTTTAAGCCCTGAATCGATACTGAAAGTTGAACATTCCCTTATCAGGTGCAACACCGAAAAGGAGAGGACAGAAGTTGAGTGCCGCATCCTGGATTCCAAAGGTGAAGAGATATTCGACTGCCTGGCAGTCTTTAAATGTGTGGAGAAAGACACTGTTTTACTCCATCTGAAAGACATAACGCGTGAGAAACGTGACCGGTTGAATCTAACAAGGTTTAAGTATATCGCCGACCACACGATGAATGCCCTGCAGATAACCGATCTTTCAGGGAAGATGATCTACGTAAATCCGGCCTTCTCTGCCGAGAGCGGATTTGATCAGGATGAATTAATAGGCCTTAACCCTAAGGTATTCGGAAGTGGCAAACACTCTCAGAAACACTGGGAAAATGTCTGGAAGACCATCTCTTCGGGTAGAACCTGGATTGGCGAGGTAGAGAATAAAAGGAAAAACGGGGAGACTTTCTACTCCCAGTTACAGATCACCCCGATGACTGATAAGGAAGGCAACTCAATAGGTTACTTCGGTATTCACAGAGACCTCTCCGACAAGCGCAATCTTGAGAAACAACTGATACATACACAGAAGATGGAATCGATCGGAACCCTCGCCGCGGGAGTGGCGCATGAGGTGGGGAACCCGCTTGCTTCCATCTCGGCACTCGCCCAGATCATTCAGCGCTCGACCGAAGATGAATTCATCAAAGAAAAGCTCGAACTGATAAAAAAACAGATCACACGTATTTCGAAGATCATCCGCGATCTGGTTGATTTCTCACGCCCGAGCAATTATGAACTTAAATCAACGGATATCGGTCTCGCGCTAAAAGAGGCGATCGAGATCGTGATGGTTGGTAAAAAAGCCAAAGACATAAAATTCAACTACAATCATAAAGACGGCTATGTGATCCCCCTGGTTTCCGATCAGATCCAGCAGGTTTTCGTGAACATTCTCATCAACTCGGTTGATGCCATCCTTGAGTTGAAGGAGAGATTCCCCGATCATCGTGGTGTGATAACAGCTGAGACCTATGTTGAGGGAAGCTATCTGATCATAGAACTCTCAGATAACGGAACCGGCATACCGCAGGAAATACATGCCAAAATATTCGAGCCTTTCTACACAACAAAGGCAGTTGGAAAAGGTACCGGACTGGGACTATGGGTCAGTTACGGCATAGTGAAAAGTTTTCAGGGAGACATCAAAATTGAAAGCAAACCGGGAAGAGGAACCTCCTTTAAGATATCACTTCCTCTTAACCCAATATACTAAGGAACCGCGGAGAAGAAATGTCTAAAAAGATACTCGTTGTAGATGACGAAGATATTATTAGGGAATCGATATCGTTTATCCTGCAGAAAGAAGGCTACACGGTTGAAGTGGCGGAGAATGGATCTGTGGCTTATCAAAAGGTGCAGGATGAGCCGTACGACCTAGTTATCTCTGATATTGAAATGCCGGAAATGAAGGGTATCGAACTCCTTGAAAAGATTGTCCGTTTGCATCTTCAGACCTCGGTAATAATGATAACCGCCTATGGCTCGCTCGAAACAGCGATCAGAGCCCTGCGCGCGGGAGCTGCTGACTACCTGTTGAAACCTCTCGATTTCGATGAACTTACTGTGAAAGTTTCCCGCGTGTTCCAGCTGAAAGAATTGGTAAATGAGAACCAGCTTCTGAAACACGAGCTCCACCGGCAATATGACTTCTCCAACATTATCGGAAAAAGCAAAAAAATGGAGAATATCTTCCGAATGATCCGGGCCGTCTCAGAGACCGAGTCAACAGTGCTTATCACCGGAAACAGTGGCACAGGCAAAGAACTGGTGGCCAAAGCCATACACTTCAACAGTAAGAGGAAAAACAAACCCTTCATTGCAGTGAACTGTGGCGCTATATCTGAAACCCTGATAGAAAGTGAGCTTTTCGGGCATAAAAAAGGTTCATTTACCGGTGCCACTTACGACAAAGAGGGGTTCATAAAAGCTGCCGATGAAGGTACACTCTTCCTTGATGAGGTAAGCGAAATGCCGCTTAACCTTCAGGTGAAGCTCCTCAGGGTTCTTCAGGAAAAAGAATTTATACCGGTCGGACACACTTCCCCTGTAAAAGTGAATGTCAGATTTATAGCATCGACCAACCGTAAACTCACCGAAGAGATAGAAAAGGGAAAATTCCGCGAAGATCTTTATTACAGGCTTAACGTGATCGAGATCAGACTCCCCTCTCTGAGGGAAAGAAAGGATGATATCCCCATTCTCGCCGACCACTTTCTGGACAAGTACAGAAAAGAGATGAGCAAAAATATTAAAGGGTTCGATCACTCCGCCATCCGTGCACTCATGAATCATGAATGGAAAGGAGAGGTTAGAGAACTGGAAAATGTTGTGGAAAGAGCTGTTATTTTCGCGGGCGCCGATTATATTTCCGTTGACGACCTTCCGGAAGTAATTTTATCGCAAAGAGGATACTCCGCTGCTGCTTCGATGGGATCACTTGATGATTTCATGAGAAAAGTTGAGCGCGACTTCATTGTCCGCGTACTCGAAGATAATGACTACGACAAAGACAAAGTTGCCAAGGCTCTTAATCTTGGTCTTTCCACCTTGTACCGAAAAATAAAAGAACTTGATATTGAAGTCTGAAAAACTTTTTGTAATTTAAATCAAACCTTCTTTAGTAATTTTTAATTAATTTCGACCATCACAAATTACCAGGCTTTGATGTTAATCAGGCTATGGGGTGTCCGTGGATCAATCCCGACACCTCCCACCACAGCTCAGTACCGTGAGAAGCTTCGACATGTTCTAAAGCTTGCCAGCGGTAAACATTTTGACTCGGACACCGAAGCAGATGCTTTTATCGGCGGTCTCGATGATTCACTAAAGTACCTGCTTGGCGGAAACACCACGTGTGTTGAAGTAATGGCGGCAGATACACGATTCATTTTCGATATGGGTTCGGGCATCAGGGAGCTTGGCAATTGCATGTTACAATCGCGTGATCCACTTAATGAGATGCATGTTTTCATGAGTCACACTCATTGGGATCATATTCAGGGTTGGCCCTTTTTCAAGCCAGCATACATGCCCAAATACAAGATCAATTTCTACAGCCCACACGGAAACTTTGAACAGAGGTTATCGGAGCAGCAGGAGTTTAAGTTCTTCCCCGTCGCGCTCAATTTTATGGCTTCGCAAAAGGAATTCAAAGATTTTCCCCCCGATAGCAGTATCGAAATAAATGGTGTGAAGATAACCAACATTGAGCTTCACCACCCAGGCAAGTCTTATGGCTACCGCGTGGAACATGGGGGAAAGGTCTTCATCTTCGCCACAGACTCCGAATACAACAACTTTACCACTCAAAAATTTCAGAAGTTCATCCGGTTTTTCCAGGACGCGGATCTGCTTGTGTTCGATGCCCAGTACTCATTCGATCAGGAGATGCAGCGGGTTGATTGGGGTCATTCTTCCGCGTTTGTTGGAGTTGATCTCGCGATTCAGTCAAATGTCAAACGTCTGATCCTCTTCCATCACGAACCGGATAACGACGATTTCCAGATCAGAAAGCTTTTCAACCTGTCAATCAGTTATCTCCGTGACAATTACCCCGGAAATGAACTTGAAGTCTACCTTGCAAGAGAAGGTCAATCTTTTGACCTATAGGATCAACAGTCTTTAAAATAACAAAGCCTCCTTAGCGGAGGCTTTGTTGCTTTAAACTGTAAGTGTCAGTAATTGATACGGAAAATTGGTGAGAAGACAACATAACTGTCACCTCTGTACCCCGGTAGAGGATCACTTCCAAGTGCCGCGCCATTGTAAAACTTAAATGTGAAGCCAAATGAGTTGCTGATCAGGAACGAAAGATTGAAACCATAATACAGATTCATCTCCGCGGTATTGAAGAACACGGTGGGAGCCAACGTGTAGGCAAACAACGCGTCATCCTTCGAGAATATACCCTGAGCCTGCACAAAGAACTTCGACCTGCTACCGTTCGCGGCTGGCAGTTCAGCCAGTGCCGGTTGGGCAGGATCAAGGGTATAGTCCATCACATCATAAACTCCAAAGCCGAGTGATGCTCCAAGATAACCGAATGTTTTAAGATCAACGAAATTCTTCCGTTCGATACCAACATTTAGATAATTCCTGATAGAGCTTATGTTTGAGAGTTCACTCACATGCTTTATCTGACCGGGTTCCCAAGTACTAAGAGTAAGTGAGCTTTCGAGAATGATATCGTAATCTTTCCAGTAATCACCTGCATAGCGCAGGAAATTGCCTTTAAGGTTAAAATAGAGGTTCTGTCCGGTCATGAAGTGACGCTTGCCATGGGGCACAAGTTTGTCAACAAATGGCTGTGAAACAGGAATACCCATACCGACATCAAAAGTAAACACGTCGTTCGGTCTGTTGTTCAGAATCCGGTCGATGTACGTTACTCTCACACCGGCATTGAACGCTGGAGAGTACCAACCTGGCATGACAATGTTATCGTAACCCCACCTGCCAAATGCCGAAACAAGATATTTGTTCTTGTCATTTGTGGTAAAGTTATAGAAGGTCAGATATGGTTCAAGCATGCTGAAATTAATGTCGAACTTATAAGAGAGCTTTTCATCATAATAGGTTTTCGACACATCGTTAAAAGCATACTTCTGTGCTTTAAGCAGGCTGTAGTTATCGGGTCCGACGATATCCTGAATCCTGACGTAATCCTCGACCGGATCGAAGAAATAGTCAATCGCGTCAGAATTTCTGAGTATTTTATCTTCAGAGTAGAATCTGAACATATCTATCTCATCGTCATAATACCGCTTGCGAAGATCGATAAACACTTCACCTTTATATATATCTTCAACTTTTTCTTTAACGAAATCAAGACCGGGCTTTTTACCGTCGATTCTTAAAGCATTGCTGACAAGAAACTTGTTAAACACTGCCCTTACGAGCACTGGATCGATAACGATCCATTTTTCACGAAGATCATCAAAAGCAGAGGTGTTAAGCTCAAGATTCCTGTATATCTTGTTTAATTTTTCCATCTTTGGATCAACGGTTGCCTGATTCTGGGCGAAGATCCCCGTTGAGGCAAAAGCCATGATCAGCAGCAGGAGGTGGATATTATTTTTAGAAACCATATCTGTACCTCAGTTGAATAAATGACTGTGAACTTTTGCTTTCCCAGGTTTCAGGTTCTCTGAACATGGCTGCTGAAATGTTTGTCATCTCAACACGGAAGTTGTGCCCGCCATCAAGTTCGAGGAGTTTAAGCCATATCTTTGCGGTCAGGTGATTATCGAAGAACCGCGCGTCAAGCCCGAGAAATTCGATATCGTTCGGTACGAAATTAACCGAGAATCCAACCACCGGCTGAATAACATCCTTCATTTTCTTCCGCGCGACCACGGGAGCCGAATAATCAGCCTCGATCACATCAAAGCCACCGACACCAAGATCCATCTTATATCTGATCGGTCTCTTTTCGGAGTTGTTCCAGAAAAATGACATGGTCGATTCCCACTG
>JAEYUD010000215.1 GCA_023433685.1 Bacteroidota bacterium | reverse complement strand
ATCATAAAGAAAGTGGGCCTCCCAAAAGTGAGCTCTGAAAACGGAAAGCTGAACCTGAACGAGAGTTATCTGACAGTAGGACAAATAGCAGAAAGCGTTAAAGTGAGCCCCCGAACTATAAAACACTGGGAGGAGATGGGAATTATCGAACCCGACATGCGGAGCGAAGGCGGCTACCGCCTTTACGCCGGACACTGGGTGTTTATTGCAAATCTTATTAAAGACCTTCAGCTTTTCGGTTATTCACTCGACGAAATTAAACGCGTATCCGACTATTTCCGCGTGTTCCTCGACCTCTCTTCAAACCTTGAAACCCACAAGATCAACGATGCGGAAGGTAAACTTGACGAACTGCTTTTAGCCATTGACGGTCTGTTCGACAAAATGGAGCTCTTTAAGGCAGGCATTACCCGGTGGGAAGACCTCCTTAAAAAGAAGAAAAAAGAGATCGTCACGCTTAAACAGAAGAACTCAAAGCGCCCTCAGGCACCCGCGGAGGAACAAAAATGAGCTTCCTTGATCTTTACTCGAATCTAAAAGAACATTTTAATACTGACGACCCGACAATCGAAATAAACGGACACGATATAAAAATTACCAACCACCCATTCACCAGCGACACTTCGAACACATTCCCGGAGGGGGATGAGTATTCCGAGATAAATCCGCTGGTTAAGGCGCTGATGAAGTATTACCTCTCGCAGAACGAGTTTTCAGACCGCTACCTGATGAAGCGGCTTAACGCCCCCGACAGCACGGTCGAGGAGAACAACTCGTTCACCTTCTCGATGATGAGCGATGGAAAAGCTGCTGAATCCGGATCCGCGATCCTCCTTCTGCACGGTCTGAACGAGCGCGGCTGGGAGAAATACCTCCCCTGGGCACACCGCCTGGTGAAACTTACTGGGCAACCTGTGATCCTCTTCCCGCACGCTTTCCACATGCACAGGGCACCCAAGTGCTGGTCGGATTTCCGCCTCATGAAAGAGATATCGAACGAGAGGAAGGTCCTCCTCCCGGGGGTTGAGATGTCGAGCCCCATCAATGTGGCAATCTCGTCCCGACTCCAATTCGTGCCCCAGAGGTTCGTATACTCCGGCCTCCAGACCATATATGATATAACGAAACTCGCCCAGATGGCTCAGGAGGGTGAGATCGAGGGACTTAAACCCGGCACAAAACTTAACATCTTCGGTTACTCGATCGGCGCGTTCATCGCTCAGATAGTGATGATGAGCAATCCGCTCGGGCTCTTCAACAGCTCGAAGTGCGTCCTTTTCTGCGGCGGCACAACCCTCGACAGGATGGAGCCGATAAACAAATACATCCTCGACAGCGAAGCCGCCGAGGCTCTGAAAGATTTCTATGTCCACCGCCTCGACCAGAACCTCGCCACTGACGACAGGCTGCGGGCGCTCTTCAGTCCCGACGCGGGTGAGACATTCCTCTTCAAGTCGATGCTCTCACATGAGGCCGGACTTGTTGCACGGAAGCGGCACCTCGCCAAGATAAGGGACCGCATCTACGGGATCGCCCTCGACAAAGACCTCGTGATGCCCCCATGGGCGATCAAGGAGTGCCTCGTGAGCGATCATCCGAAGAAAATTGCTTTCGATACAGTCGTTCTCGATTACGACTACACGCACGAGAACCCCTTCCCAACCCTCACGAAGATCAGGGAGAAGGTTGATGCCGGTTTCGATACCGTTTTCGCGAAGGCAGCTGCATTTCTGACCTAAATCCGGAATTTCTTCTGAGTTATTATTATTCCCGGATTGCATAATTATAGTAAAATATTTTATAATTGTAGCGATTTTTCTTGCTCAATATAAGACTGAAATTTATTTTAGGGTATAAAATAAATTTTAGTTTTAGACACTGAAATAATCGAATACCATGAAAAAAATAGTCGTTATACTGGTTGTTTTTTTTCTTACCGTTATAAGCGTGATATTGTTTCTCAGACCCAACGAGATACCTCAGAGCCTGACCTCACAATTAAAGGAAAAATATACAACAAAGCATATTCCTTCCGTTGACCATTCAAAATTCCCTGCACTTCAGAAGAAGTTCACCCGTCCACAGGAAGTAACCGAAGCCTGCATCACCTGCCACACCGAAAGGCACAAGGAAGTGATGCAGTCGAGCCACTGGAACTGGCAGAGGGAAGAGTATGTAAAGGGCCGCGGAATTATCCACATCGGAAAACACAACGCAATCAACAACTTCTGTATAGGAGTTGAAGGGAACGAAAAAAGCTGCGCGAAGTGCCACATCGGATTCGGCATGACGAGCGGACTGAAAGCCTTCACCGACTCAACCAACATCGACTGCCTTGTCTGCCACGATAATTCAGAAACCTACGCGAAGGGTGCAGAAATGGCGGGCGCGCCCGATCCCAAGGTTAACCTGAACACCGTTGCCCAGAGCGTCGGCAAACCAAAACGCACCAACTGCGGCGTCTGCCACTTCTTCGGAGGTGGTGGAAACAACGTTAAACACGGCGACCTCGACAAAGCCATGTTTGAACCCTCAAAAGATATTGATGTACACATGGCAGTGGAAGGGGCAAACCTCACGTGCGTCGATTGCCACACCGCGGAAAACCACAGGATGAAAGGGAAAATGTACTCACTTTCATCGATGAACCGCGACAGATCATCCTGTGAACAGTGCCATACCGGTACACCGCACGAGTCGGCGATACTAAACGAACACACACTTAAGGTTGCCTGCCAGACCTGCCACATCCCGACCTACGCCAAGGTGAACGCCACCAAAACCGATTGGGACTGGTCAACCGCCGGAAAGCTTAAAGACGGCGAGCCGTTCGAGATCGACGATAAAGACGGCAACCACATATACCTTTCAATTAAAGGCTCTTTCACATGGGGTAAGAACCTGAAACCGGAGTATATCTGGTTCAACGGCACTGCGGATCACTACCTCCTCGGTGATACCATAAGCGACACTTCGAAAGCGCTGCAAATTAATACCCTTAACGGCTCATATTCAGATCCAGATTCCAAGATCATCCCCGTGAAGATCCACAGGGCAAGACAACCATACGACCCCGTAACCAAAATGCTGATACAGCCCAAGCTCTTCGCTGATGAAAAAGGTGAAGGTGCGTTCTGGAAAGATTTCGACTGGGTTCGCGCCTCCAAAGTTGGAATGGCGGAGGTCGGGCTCCCTTTCAGTGGGCAATATACCTTTATCCGCACCGAAATGACCTGGCCCGTTAATCACATGGTGGCACCTAAAAATCAGACTGTTACCTGTACAGAGTGCCACAGCAGGAACGAGAGCAGGCTCGCCGGCCTGAACGATTTTTACATGCCCGCGCGTGACTATTCACCACTGATTGACACAGCCGGGAACTGGGTTATCGTCATGAGCATCATCGGCGTTTTTGCCCATGGTTCCGCCAGGGTTTACTCATCCAGAAAACGGAGAAAAGGAGACGAAAAATGAAAAAGCAGGTTTATATCTACAGGTCATTTGAACGCTTCTGGCACTGGACTCAGGCATTTCTGATCTTCTTCCTCGCCGCTACCGGCTTCGAGGTGCACGGCTCATTTAAATTCTTTGGCTACGAAAATGCCGTCGCTTATCACAACATAGCCGCTTACGCCTTTATAGTGCTCATCGCATTCGCGATCTTCTGGCACTTCTCAACGGGAGAGTGGAAGCAGTATCTCCCCACTTTCACGAACATAAGGGCTCAGATAAACTTCTATCTGATCGGCATTTTCAGTAACGCGCCACATCCCACAAAGAAAACGGTGCTAAGCAAACTGAACCCCCTTCAGAGGCTCGTTTATCTCGCGCTCAAGCTTCTCGTGATCCCCGTAATGGTGATCTCCGGGCTCCTTTACATGTTCTACCGCTACCCGCAAAAGGGAAGTGTCGTTGGACTCGACCTCACGAGTGTTGAGCCGATCGCCCTTTTCCACACGGCAGGGGCTTTCGCGCTGATAGCTTTTATTGTGGTCCACCTCTACCTAATTACAACCGGTCACAAGCCAACCACCAACCTTAAGGCGATGATAACCGGCTATGAGGAGCTTGAGGATGAAACAGAGGAAACAACTAAAATTTCCAATACCGAAGTGCCGGTCGAACCGGTAAAAACCGAAAATTGAGGATTGAAATGAACGAAACAAAATATATGAACCCATATCTGGCAGGCTTTTTCCTGGGTCTGCTCCTTCTGGTGACCATTTTCGTTACGGGAAGGGGCCTCGGAGCGAGTGGTGCAGTTAAAAGCGGAGTTGTCGCCACCGTCACTTCCGTGGCTCCCGCGCACACACAGGATTCAAAATTCTACAGCGAATACATGAAAGAGCACGAGAACAACCCACTGAAGAATTGGCTGGTGTTCGAAGTTCTCGGTGTAATTATCGGTGCATTCATTTCGGGTCTGGTTTCCAACCGGCTCAATTTCACGCTGGAGAAGATCCCGACCGTAACCACCAAAACCCGGGTTGTAACCGCACTTATTGGTGGCGCGCTCTTCGGGCTCGGTTCACAGCTCGGTCGTGGCTGCACAAGCGGTTCCGCCCTCAGCGGAATGGCCGTGCTCTCTGCGGGTGGACTGATAACCATGTTCGCGATCTTCGGCGGGGCCTACGCCTTCGCCTGGTTCTTCCGTAAACTTTGGCTGCAGGGAGGTAACTAATGGGACCGTTAGTACCCGACTTCATCGGAAACGAACTTAATTTTGTAGTCGCAATCCTGATCGGTATCGCCTTCGGCTTCATCCTCGAGCAGGCCGGATTTTCAACCTCGAAAAAACTCGTCGGCCTCTTCTACGGATACGATTTCACCGTGCTCCGCGTATTCTTCACCGCGGGTATTACTGCGATGATCGGAGTTGTGGCCCTGGGTCATTTTGGACTGCTTGATCTCAGTCTCATTTATGTGAATCCCCTCTTCGTCTGGTCGGCTATCGTCGGCGGACTTATAATGGGGCTCGGATTCGTGATCGGAGGGTTCTGTCCCGGCACCAGCGTCTGCGCCGCGGCGATCGGAAAGATCGACGCGATGATCTTCGTGCTCGGCGGCTTTATCGGCGTCTTCATTTTTGCCGAGGGTTACCCCATGTTCGAAGAACTCTACAAGGCAGATAACCTTGGTTTCATTACCATTTACGATCTCACCGGCACCTCTCAGGGGCTTTTTGCTTTCGGCATGACGGCAATGGCAGTGGGCGCGTTCTGGTTTACCACCTGGGTTGAGAAGAAAGTTAACAAAAAAGACAACCCCGAACTGCAACCAAAGAAGCTTTATCTTGGTTTGGGTCTCACTCTATTCGTGATCGGGTTCTTCACCCTTTTCATGCCCGAGAGAAGAACCGAACTGCTGGCTGACGCGTCAGTCGCCACCACTTCAACACCCGTGAACACCATGAGTGTCGATGAACTCGCTTTCAGAATTCTCGACAGGGACAAGAAACTCCGGGTGATCGACCTTAGAACCGCGAAGGAATTTGAGAAATTCTCACTCCCCGGCTCAACGAACATGACCTTCGACGAGCTTTTCGGCAAAGACGCCCACAAAGTGCTCGCGCTCAAGAACAAAAAGACGATCTTCATCGCCAACAGCGAAGCCGAAGAGCGGAAAGCCGCCTTCATCGTCTCTGAACTCGGTTATCACAACTTCACCATCCTCGAAGGTGGTCTGGCAGCATTTAAAAAGGATATCCTCAGCTACAAAGCAGAGAAGGAACCCGTCTCCCGTCAGGAGAAAGATACCCATATCTTCCGCGTCCGGGCAGCCAAAGAGCTCCCCGCGCTCATCTCCGCCGCGAAGAAATCCGCCGCTCCCAAGAAGAAATCCTCCCGCGTTATTGGGGGATGTTAGCACGGCTGAGGTATGAAGGATGATGGATGAAATTGTCAGTAGGGGCCACTGAAAGATTTGGATAGACCGCTGATTTCGCCACGGCGAAGCAGATGACGCGGATTCACACAGATTCTTTTATTGTTCGTGAATAGACACGAATATTTTAACCAATAGGACAAGCCTTCAGGCTTGTTTGGACCGGTTAACTAAAAAATAATATTGCCCTTTAGGGCCAAAAAACAACATTTTCGGCTCTGAAGGGCGATGGATTCTGTACTGTCTCCCCTTGATCTCCATCTATTCTGTTTGTTTTTCCCGCGGTAATGTATATTTTGGAGAATGCTAAACACATAATTTTTAGCAGTTCGACAAGTCAGCAGGTACACGATATGAAAAACATAACAAGGTTTTTGTTACTCACCACACTCCTCACTCCCGTCCTGGAAGTTTCCAGTCTTTATGCCCAGTTCGATACTAATCTGTTCATCAAAAGAGCCTTGTACTGGCCTGAATCGATAGTTTACATGGGGGACCAGAACAACGACGGCTGTGATGATTTTTTTGTAACGGAAGCTAATATTCCAACATTTATACCCCCGGGTGGAAAATTGAGTTTTTTCTACGGCGGGAACCCGGTTAGCACAACTCCTGCTATAGTAATTCCCAATTTTTCACCCAAGGCTGCTACCGGGTGTGATGTGAATCGTGATGGATACCGGGATATTATCGTTCAGCGATATGGAACGCAAAAACCCCCTATAATAGATATTTATTTTGGGGGTCCCGGGCTTGATTCCATTCCTGATTACACATTCACATATCATGACAGCACTGTAATTTATCTTGATATGTATGGAAAGAGCTGGCCAATTGATTTTAATTGTGATGGATATGAAGAATTCGTATTTGAAGATGCCGTAAAAAATTCAGGAAGTTTTTTTGCAAATATTAGATATTATTTTTGTGAGACAAATACAGTTCTAACCTCCAGGGATTATAAGATTCTTCAGCTTTATCCTGATACAAACTATCAGTTTGCTCCATTCAATGCCGTGTTTGTTGACATGGATGGTGATGGAAAGGATGATTTTACCATTGGTATGTCAAAAAAATATGCACCCATAAGTTCGCCTGAGGAAAAAAGATGGTTCATTTACGGTAATAACGAATTTGATTTCAGTAATTACTATGAATTCACAGATACCATGCAATATGTAGATCATATGTACATTGTTCAAGACCTCAATAACGACGGCAAGGGGGAACTGGTATTTGCGAATCAGGGAACCCATCCTTATTGGTTTACAGAAGTTATGTCTTTTGGTTCCAGACCTCCAAACATAACCCCGGAATATGGTTTGAACACAGAGTGGTCTATTTGGAACGATGGCTTCTCGCCCGGAGATGTAAACAACGACGGGTATAACG
>JAEYUD010000195.1 GCA_023433685.1 Bacteroidota bacterium | reverse complement strand
GTCATAAAGTTCGTCGAAGTGGTCGATGTGTATCTTTGAACCCTCGGAGATCGCCCTTTTAAGATCGGCTTTCGATTTGTCGGGTCCGTTAAAGAGGATGTGCTCGCCGCGAACGCCAAGCCTGCGGGCCTTCTCATACTCGAATCCCGACACCACTTCCGCCCATGAGCCTTCCTGGTGGAATACCGAGCAAACAGCGTTAAGATAGTTGGTTTTATACGACCATGAGAACTGCACCTTCGGGTAGCGGGTCTTGAATATCCGGTTCATTTTCCGCTGGTTTTCCCTGATTTTCCTTTCAGAGATCACAAAAAGGGGTGAGCCGAATCTTTCCGCAAGTTCTTTAACGGCAACGCCGTCGATCTCTGTTCTTGGCTGGGTTACAGGTCTCGCGCCGAACTTGTTCATGAATCCTGAGAACTGTTTTAACACCACGGGGCGTTCGTATCTTTTTTTCTGTGTCATTTTAAATAACTCCTAAGGTCGATATCTGTGCAAGTTTTGATACATCCGCCAGCAGATCCCATGAGCAGCGGACGAACATTTTACCAACTGTATAATCTTTCATCGGCGCCACTTTCTCACCGTGGGCCATTTTTACCATGGCTGCGGGGAGGTTCTGCCCTGCCCCGGGAGCGAGATACACCCACGCGGGGAACCTCGGGTTGATCTCGAGGAGGTAGTACTCACCCGTTGCTTCCGACTTCATAAATTCAAGCTCCATACCACTCTTCCACTTTATCGCGGAAATTACCTTCCTCGAAATATCAAGCAGCGCGGGTTCGGTAATTGTTACACCCGACCATCCTTTTCCTTTGTCGGTGATGTAGAGCTTTTTCATCGGTACGGCTCCTGTCATTCCGCCATCGCCGTCACCAAGGGCAACCACATTGTACTCTGCCCCTTTAATGAACTCTTGAATAATGATCGGGTAACCCCACTTGTTCGCCAGTTTCTTGAAGTGAGTTGTCGCTTCTTCAAAATTGTTCGCGATGTAGGCTTCGTAGAAAATTCCCTTTATTACGACGGGATAAGTGAAATCAGAAGGCAACGAGTAAAGATCCTGAAGCGTGGTCGCCAGGGTGTTCTTCGGCACATTGATCCCGTTCGCTTTGCAGAAACTGAAGAGTTTGTCCTTGCCGCGTATGTTCAACTGCTCGACCGTGGGAAGGAAAGTCTTTATCCCGAGCGCGTTAAGCTTGGGCTCAAGCTTTACAAAGCCGTAAAGTTCGCTGTCGAGCGTGGGGATTATCATGTCGATCTTTTCGATTGAATTAATATAGGCGATCCTGTCATAAAGAGCTTCAAGGCCAGCCGAGGGGTAAGGTATCTGGTAACACTTCTCTGCCATGTCGTCCATGTAGATGCCCGGTTCGAGGGAGTCGTAAATCAGTCCCGTCAGTTTAAGATCTGGAATGTTGCCCTCCTGGAGGCTCCGCATTACGGGGATACCGGGACCGGGATTGTCAGTGGCATTAAGGCCGGTAATGGCTATCTTCATAATTCTTTAACGAGTCCGAATGATAAAAGTCGATTAATATAATCCTCAAAATCGCGTTCAAATGTCTGACGGTCAACCTCGTAGTTCTCGAGAACATGGTTGAATACTTCGTCGGAGTTTTTGTGCAGTTTGAACTGTTCGTAAATCTCTTTTGCAAGTTCGTTCATATTGAAGGTTTCGCCCGTGTTGCCGAGGAACACGAAACCTGTATCACTCAAGGCAGCGTAGCCGGGCACTTCGAATTGTCTCATAATTTCTCCTACTTTAAAATTACCATTTTTCTGGTCTGTGAATTGTCGCCTGCGGTGAGGGTGTACATGTAAACCCCTGTGGGCACTTTATTTCCGGCATCGTTTCTTCCGTCCCAACTTACGCTTTGGAGGCCCTGCTGCAGCTCTCCGTTAACGAGGGTTCTTACTTTTGCACCGCTGATATCGAAGACATCAAGTCTAACCGGGGAGGTGTTTTTAAGTGTAAACTCTATTTTGGTTTCGGGATTGAATGGGTTGGGGTAGTTCTGCGTCAGTTTGAAGTCATAGTTTATCGAAAGGTCTTTATTTCCCGTGACACCTGTCGAGTATACCTCGTAATAAAAATTGGTGAAGAGCGGGTAGTCATATTTTACAACCACCAGTTCAAGGTATCCGTCGTTGTTTATGTCACCGAGAGACGGGTACATGTAGTACCAGTTGGCATCGTTTTTTTCCAGAAGTGTCGCACCGGTGCCGAGGTCAATAATCTTGAACGACTGGCGATAGTTTGTAGCCACCCCGTTATAGGCGAGTATGTAAGCATCGGCTATGCCATTTCCGTTAATATCAGTCTCCAGTGAGTATAGCTGTCCACCCGCGGTTTTTTCGGCGGCAGTGAAATTGTATGTGAAAGCAGGGGTTGTCGAGTAGCCTGCTCCCATCACATCGAACCGTGTGCTGTCGATGGTGTAGATGCGCTCCAGCCATTTGTCGCCTTGCTTTTCGTAGTTCATCCAACCGGAAAGTTTGGCGTAAGGAATCGCGCTTGAGGTCCACTGAAGACTGAACTGGGGTAGAATGGTGAATGAAAAAATTGCAAGAAAAGGTAGCAAATATTTTTTCATTTTAATAGCCTTTCGGTAAATCGTATTTTTGTTGTTTAAATTAAAGTAAATTCCCCCGGCAAAATATCAAATTTACTTTATTATTTCGCTGCTGATAAGACAGTTGAACTTTGACCCAAGGTTTAAACTCAAAAAAATTAAAATGGTCCGGCAAAAAATGAAGTTATTAGCCACAATAGTCGCGGTTCTGCTGATGAGCATAAACATCCGGTCCCAGTCGGGATCCCCCGATATCGATTCCCTTTTTAACCATGGGGAATTCACCAAGGCTACCGGGGCTATCAATGCCTTGTTGGCAAACGGCGGCACTTCCCCCGTGCGGGAGTATGATCTAAAGTTTACACTTGATCTTATGGAACGGATAAGAAAAGACTTCACCAAAACCCGCCCTGAAGTGAAGACCTACATAGCCAAATATTTCCCCGGTGTTACAGATCAGCAGCTTGATGCCTGGGAAAAGGAGAGATCACTTGAGTGCCGGATGATCGACGGCGAGAAAAAATATTTCAAACTCGCGGCGAGAAACTTTTTCCGGATCAACAAAGAGGCAAAAAAGAGATGGATCGAGGTGGAGGGGAAGCAGCCCGACGCTCTTGATGAATTTCTTCTCGACTACCTTCCCGGGTTGATATCCGAAAGCAAAAAAGAGGGGAAACAGCTCGTAAACCCAATGACGATCAGCGTAAGGTACAGACTTACTGTTAAGCCAAATGCTGTTCCCGCGGGTGAGATCATCCGCTGCTGGCTACCCTATCCGGCTGAGAACCGTGAGAGACAAACCGATGTTGAGTTCATCTCAGCGAACTATGAGAATTTCATAATATCACCGTTTACTTCAACTCACAGATCGATCTATCTTGAAGCACCGGCAGAGAAAGACAGTCCGGTGGTATTTGAAGTTGCATACCGTTTCAAATCGTACGGTGAGTACAACGGACTCGATTTTAACAAAAATTACACGATTGACACTTCCTCAGCGCTTTTTGAAGAATTTACCTCTGAAAGGCTGCCCCACATCGCCTTCACAAAAGAACTGAAGGAGCTTTCAGACCGTATCACCGGCAACGAAACTGAACCCGTGAAGAAATTTAAACTGATCTATGAGTGGATAAACGACAACATCCCCTGGGCCGGCGCGATTGAGTACTCAACCATCCCGGCGATCGCTCCCTATTGTTATGAGAACATGCACGGTGACTGCGGTATACAGTCGCTCCTACTGATAACCCTTCTCAGAATGAACGGTATACCAGCGAAATGGCAAAGCGGATGGATGCTGCACCCACCCGAGGTGAACCTTCACGACTGGGCAGAGGTTTATTTTAATGAAACCGGATGGATCCCCGCTGATCAGTCGTTCAAACTGAAGCCATCTGATGATCCACTCGTCAGATACTACTATCTCGGAAACACGGACAATTATCATTTCATCGTGAACGACGATATCTCCGGCAACTTCTATCCCGCAAAGATTCACCCCCGCAGTGAAACAGTCGATTTCCAGAGGGGTGAAGTTGAGTGGAGAGGCGGAAATCTCTATTTTGACAAATGGAATTACGAAATTTATCTCGACTATAAAAACGAAAACTGAGGCATTTGTGGTAAAAAAACTGATGCTCATCCTGATGATGGGTCTTAGCGTGGTCTTCGCGCAGAACAAAGATGAAGATGATTACGAACCGGTTGAACGCGCTCCCGCGTTCGATGCCCCCTTCGGCGGCGGCGGCGGTTACTTTGGCGGGGTTATGTTCACCGACCTCTCGAAACTTAACACTGCCCTCTCCGGATTTGGTACCCCCGAACTTTCAGGAGCATCCTACTACTCGGGTGGCGGAGGATTTGTCTACATAGGTGTGATAAAACACCTCAGGATCGGCGGTCTTGGCGTCACTTCCGGCACTTCAGCCAAAGGTACCATTAACGGATTTGAGAAGGAAACACGCTACGCGAACTCGTTCGCGGGTTTAACGGTTGAGTACTCACTCCCCTTCATCAGAAACTGGGCTCTCTCACTCGGCGGAATTGTCGGCGTTGGCGGTCAGACCATTGAGGTCTACAGGCATAAAGGCTCTGTTGACTGGGGCGGCGACCTTACAGGCTTCAAAGATGACGCCACCGGGTCAACCCTTTCGTACGGAAGAAAATATACCAACACTTACATGACTCTCGCGCCTACCCTTAACGCGGATTTTATGCTCCACCCCCTTATCTCTTTCAGAGTGGGTGCCGGTTATGCCTTTAACCTCTTCGGTGACAACTGGAAAGCCGACAATAACGTGAATGTTACAAACTTCCCCGCGAGTGATGTTAAAGGTGATGCTTTCTTCGTGCAGGTAGGCCTGATGGCCGGACTCTTTTTCTATTAAGAATTTTTAATTGATCAAATTTCAAGGATACACAACGTAATGAAAAACATCCTCGTAACCGGAGGTGCCGGGTTTATCGGCAGCAATTTTGTTAACGCCCTGCTTCAGAAAAGGGATGATATCTTTATCGTGAATCTCGACAAGCTCACTTACGCGGGCAACCTCGAGAATCTTAAAAATATTGAAGACCACAAGAATTACAGGTTTTTCAAAGGCGATATCGCCAATCACGAACTGGTTGAGTATATCTTCCAGAAATATGACATAAAATATGTGGTGAATTTTGCTGCCGAGTCGCATGTTGACAGGTCGATCCTCGGCTCAAAGGTTTTTTACGAGACCAATGTTATCGGAACCAATGTGCTCCTCGAAACCGCCCGCAGGTTCGAAGTGGAGCGCTTTCTTCAGGTTTCAACCGATGAAGTTTACGGTTCACTCGGTGCTACTGGCCTCTTCACCGAACAGACCCCGATTTCACCAAACAGCCCTTACTCATCGAGCAAGGCAGCTGCCGACATGATGGTTCAGGCCTTCCACCACACATACGGAATGCCCGTGCTGATCACACGGTGCTCGAACAACTATGGCCCTTACCAGTTCCCCGAGAAACTGATCCCCCTGATGATAATCAACACCCTGAACGGGAAGAAACTCCCCGTTTACGGTGACGGGCTTAACGTACGTGACTGGATATATGTTCTCGACCATAACTACGCCATCGAAACCGTTCTCGAAAAAGGTAAGGTCGGCGAGGTTTACAATATCGGCGCGAAGAATGAAATGACAAACATTGAGATAGTAAGACTCATACTCAACCACCTCGGAAAAGGTGACGAGATGATCGAATATGTGAAAGACCGCCCCGGCCACGACCGCCGCTACGCCATCGACAATCACAAGATCGAAACCGAACTCGGATGGAAGCCGCAGTTCACCTTCGAGAATGCCATTGGTGAAACAATCGACTGGTACCTTAAGAACAAGGAATGGTGGCAGCGCATTATCTCGGGCGAGTATGAAACCTATTATTCACAACTCTATGGAAAGAGGTAGTAAATGAGGCACACCCTCATTTTTCTGGTATTGATCTCCTTCTCCCTCCTGGCACAGAAAGAGAAGAATCAGATGGTGATCACAGCCAACGCGTTTAATATTAGCGTGGTCGGTAACGCGGTTCTCTCCGGTTCATACCCCGCTGCACCGGGAGAAAGACTCGATCAGTTTCTGACGAGGATCATCTACAACTCAGAAGACTATAAACCGACGATCTGCCTCCGTAATCTCGAGATCAAGCGCGCGAATGGTGAAAAACTTGTTGCCGATATACAGAAATTCCGCATTAACGGCGACGTTAAAGAAAACCCATACCTGCAAAATGACGATATAGTCGTTCTTCCTGTATCCGATTTCGGAGCGATATTTTACGATATCGAAGGAGCCGTGAACAACGCGGGAAGGTACCACTTCCTTGAAGGAGACAATCTGCAGGACGCGATCTTCTATGCCATGGGTCTCAGCAAAGCGTTTGAAGGCTACGATTCAACCACTATCTACAGACTCTCGTACGACAAAACGAAGATGGAGAAGATCAGGGTGGCCACCAACTCGAAATTCCCCCTGAAAAACCGTGACAAGATCGCTGTCGGCGACGAGCAACCGTTCATGGATGAATACAAGATACTTGTTATAGGTGAGGTTAACCGCCCGGGTTACATCCCCTTTGGCAGACGAAATCAGACCATGAAAGACGCGATCGACCTTGCGGGTGGTTTTACCCCCAACGCCTCACTGAATAACATCCGCTTGCTGAAAAGCAAGAACCTCCCATCAAGCGTTATCCGCTCCTATTACGGCGTTGACGCTCCCAAAGAAAGGCGCGACAAACAAGAGGACAAGGATGTGGTGGATATCCAAAAGTTCATGGGCGAGCTAAGCAACCTCGACTTCCTTAACCTCTACAGGCTCTCGGGACTGAATGAGAGAGACACCTCATACCTTAGGCTTGAAGCCCAGTTAAACTTCTACAACAACAGTCAGTTGATCGATCTTACAGCAAAGAACGACACGCTCAGGTCGTTTTATGAAAATTACCGAGTGCAGATGGGTGATATAATTGTTGTTTCTTCCATACCTATCGGTATTAACATGGTCGGGCAGGTCCCCTATCCAGGATGGATACCCTATGTGCCGGGGATGGATTTCCAGTATTATATCCGCCAGGCCGGCGGGCTTAATGACTATGCCAACGCCGGTGACATCATGATTATTAAAGGCAACACCAAGCAATGGCACGCCGCAAAAGATTTTACCGGTTCGCTTGAACCGGGGGATTACATTTACATCCCCAAAGAGCAGCAGCGCTCATTCTGGTCGTACCTCGGCGACACCGCCCTCGTTCTTGGCATCATCGGAAACATTGCCACACTCGCGATCCTCTTCATCAACGTGATGAAATAAAACCACTCCAAATTATAATATCAAAGCCGCGGCGGAATTGTCGCGGCTTTTTTATTAAACTTTCCTCCCGTTTTACGGGTCTAACACCCATCGAAACGAATGAGGAATCCCATGTTAAAAACCAATATTTTCACTTTTATCTTCCATGCTGTACTCATATTCGCAGCCTTTGTGTTAACTTCCTGTTCATCCGGTATCGAAGTGGTGAGCAGCCACGCTGATTCACCCATTCAGATAAACGGGGAGCGGAGCGACTGGGTTGGCAATCTTATCCAGAGTGATGACAAAAAGGTGGCTTTCGGGTTTCGGAATGATCAGCAATTCCTCTATCTGCTTGTAACAACCGGTGACCGTGCCACCGCAATGAAGATGCTTTTGCAGGGTATGACGGTCAAAATTAAATCTGACAATGGAGAAGAGCTCGGGATACGGTACCCAATGAAACCCCTTCCGGAGGATCTAAGGGAGATCCGTGGCAACGGAAACAAGGATGAACAGCCGGGACTTGAGAAGTTCGTTCACGAACTTAAAAAGGTGAACGATCAGATTCAGGTGGTAACCAAAGACGATTACCCGGTCTACACTTCCGGCGCCGCGCAGGGTAAATCACTGAAAGGAAGCTTTGGTGTGAATGAAGGCCTTTTTGTCATCGAAATGCAGATACCCCTAACCGGGGATGAAATTGCCGGCAGGCTGTTCCCCCTGTACCCACAGAACATCTCAATCAATTTCACCACCGGCAAAACGGACTTTCAGGGCTTCAGACCCGAAGGAGGAGCGGGTAAAGAAGGCGGAAACGGTGGAATGGGCAGAGGTGGCGGCAGAGGCAACCGCGGTGGCGAAAGACCCGGTGGCAACCGCGGCGGCGAGCGTCCCGACTTCAAACCCCTCGATTATACTTTTAAGGTGAAAATTCTGAAGTGACCATCTCAAATTGATACCTGTCATTGATTTTTCATTTAAGCTAACTGATATAAACTTTGAAAACCTGTTTTTCACTTTCTTTTTCAGACGGCATTTGTTAGATTTGTAATCATAAGAAAAAGTGAGAGGTTATTAATTGATCACAAAGCAAAAACTTAACCGTGCCATTGAAATTTGCAGGGCGAAAGGTGTAACAAGGCTGATCCTGTTCGGTAGCGCGGCAAAAGATCTCCGCGCGGCCAGGGATATCGACCTTGGTGTCGAAGGAGTTCATGGATGGGACTCGATCACTCTCGCCGGCGAGCTCGAAAACGAACTGGGCGTCAATGTTGATGTTGTTGACATTTCCAAACATTCAGATTTTGTTTCGCATATCCTTAAGCATGGCAAGGTTTTATATGCTTGAAGAGCAGTTTAGGGCGGAAATCTTAATTGAGCTTGAAAATCTTGAACAGCTTTGTCATGAGGTACACAATATTCTTGAACACAGCAAAACCAGTTCTCCGGACAACATAAGTAAGGCCGCATTGGGTACTTATCTCGCGCAGTTCTATAACGGCATCGAAAACATACTTAAACGCATCGCAAAAGGTAAATCAGTAACCCTTCCAAAATCAGAACAGTGGCACCGGGAGTTGTTTTTGATGTTCTGTGAGAATGGGCATCAAGATCTGCCGGTTCTTTTTGAAGGAAGCCTGGTTTCTGACATGACTGCATTTCGAAAATTCAGACACGTTGTTTTTCATGGATACAGTTTCACCTTGGACTGGGAAATAATTGCCGCCGGTGCTGAAAGAATCGATTCGATTTTTGGCGATTTTAAAGAAGCCCTGAATAATTCCGGAATTGTTGGCTAAACCACTCTGACATATCCCACCACCACAACCTTTTGTAAATTGTCCCGGTCTAAGCAAATGGAACCGATTTTAACAGGACAATTTAACCATGAAAACAGTATTGCTTACAATAGCTCTGATATTGATAGCTGTTGTTCTCTTCTTTACAACCGTCAGTGCGGCGGGTCAATAGCCGCCGCCTCTCATCACAAAATTTTGCAGGCTCACCCGCAGAATCGATCTCGACGAACTGTTATGAGTAAAGCTTTTCAGCTTTCTCAGCGGAGACCACAATCCCTTTGATCAGTGAAGATGAAAATCCTGAGTGTTCCATCTGGTTTAGACCCGCTATCGTGCATCCACGGGGAGTTGTAACCTTGTCAACCTCACCCTCGGGATGGCTCCCCTTCTGCAGTAGAAGTGCTGCCGCCCCTTTCGCGGTCTGAGCTGCCATAAAAAGGGCATCTTCGGCGTGAAAACCGATCTCGATCCCACCCTGTGATGCCGCCCTGACCGCCCGCAGGAAGAAAGCGATACCGCAAGCGCATAATGCCGTAGCAGGTACCATCAGGTCTTCCCTGATAACTATGGCTGCACCGAGAGGCTCAAAAAGTTTTACGCCCCTGTCAAGCGCTTCCTTGTCTTCAGCGTCGCCGCAGAGGCAGGTCATCGATTCCCGTATCGCCACCGCGGTGTTGGGCATTGCCCTGATCACCGGCACTTTCTTGGTGAGGCGTGATTTCATATCAGCTACTGAAGCACCCGAAACGATCGATATCAGTTCATGTTTCCCTTCCGCAAGATACGGATCGATCTCATCAAGCAGGCCGTTCAGCTCCTTCGGTGTAACCGCGACGATAATAACATCAGCAAACTCAACCGCTTCCCTGTTCGAAGTGGTGGTTTTCATCCCAAGTTCTTTGAACCTGTTCAGACTTTCGGGGCTCCTCCGCGTTACAACGATATCGCCGGACGCGACAATTCCAGACTCATTAAGTCCAAGTGCTATCGCGGAGCCGATATTTCCCGCGCCAATTATGGCTATTTTGTGGTTTAACATTTTTATCTTTCTTAATTTATTGCGGAAATTAAACACCACCCAGTGTTTGTTGGCGACAAGAATTCTAAAGAAACGTTCCGATATTCAAATTTTAAAACTTGAATAAGATAGAATACACTATAAAAGCTCTGGCGTTTAAAGGTAGGCGACTGGTTTTTCGCCATAATTCATCACAGAACACTAGACTGAATAAATGGTGTGCTGAATGGGTAAAAAGATGTCAACCAATTCAATTAACTCGGTTTGAATATCAAATTTTCAAATCGTAGATTGGTTGATCCACTGATTTTTAACATTTTTTCTGGAGTATCATGATAAGAGTCTGCCAAGCTTGTTGCTTTTGGACGGGATGATCTCTTTGAAATGCTTGTTCTGCTTAAGGATACAAAACGAAACTTGTTGCTCTTTAAAAATTCCGGGTCATCCCAAAATGTCTTTCCTATCTGCTTAATATACTTAAACAGACAAAGTCCCCCTCTTAACTGATTAATTACGTGTGACTCGCCTTCTTTGTCTCTTTTCATTTCAATAATCAAGGTATACAATTGATTATTGTATTGAGTGACGATGATATAGTCGGCTCTCTTGAGTTCGGATTTTGTATTGTTAAAAAAACGATTTGGAACTGGAAAATCATCTGCTTTAATTATTATCGACCCTTCGGGAAGACCTCTTATTTCGACAACGGAGTCTTGACATTGCGGTTCAACTAATTTCACCTTCCAATTATCATAATTTGGATCGAGATCAATTAAAGAGCTCTTTGAAATCATTTTTATCAAAATATCATTAAAAGCCATTCATTTCTCCCCAAATTATCTCATCTTGAATTCGATTCATCTCATCTATACTTTGATCAAACGTTTTAGCCTCTATTCCCAATCTCTGTGAAATGTTGGCCTCCACGAGAGTTTGACAATTTGTCTTTCGCTGGTTGCCTTCAATTTTAATTAAAGACTTCTCTGAAGTATAAACCTTGACTTTATCAGCAATCAACAACTCATAATCATTATAGTTTTCTTTTTTCATTAACTCTTTCAACTTGTTTGACTTTTGATTCATCATGATTAAAAGATTCAGTTCTTTTATTATATAATCGCTATGAGTTGTTATAAAAACCTTTATTCCAACGTTTACAAGCGTAGCTAATAATCTGGCTATTTTCCTTTGATTTTCCGGGTGAAGATTCAACTCTGGTTCGTCAATTATCAACAAGTCAGCCACTTGAGCAATGTGCTTTATATAGAAACCAATATCAAGAAGTGATCTTACAGCACTTGAACTCTCATCCATGTTAAGCTTTACTTTGCTTCCTTTTGGTTGAAAATACAATTCGTCGTTTCGATTCACCGTATATTTTCCACCGATGATTTCGTCAAAATATGACACTAGATTAGGATGAATCTCCTTTATAATGCTATCTTTTTTTGATATTTCCTCGAGTCTCCGTGTAAACTCAACATTATCCTTCACAGGCAAAGCATAGTCTTGGTAAGATTTCAGCAAAAGGGAGAAAGGATCGGTATCTTTATCGATCTTGCTCATTTCTTCCAGAAGTCTGTTTCGTGAAAAGTTTAATTCTTTACGGAAAATCGCAGAACCTGTTCGTTCTGCGCTTGCAATGAATGGACTTGGGAAGATCGAACCAAACAAAATCTCTTTGATAGATTGTGAGATTATTGTTTGAATACCTGTCACCGGCATCTGACGATTGTTTTTTGTAACGAGTAACGTTATTACCAACTCATTACTCCCCTCGTCTTTAACCAGTCTAAACAGGTTGGATTTCACAGCACTCACTGTTTGGTCGAATCTTTTTTGAGTGTTAATCTCACCTTCTTCAAGTTCAATTTCAAAAACTGACTCTTGAAATTTGTCCTTCGAAGATGCAAATATTTCCGGCAACATATTTGAATATTCTTTACAACCCAAGCGAAGATAATCTACAACTTGTGAGATGTATCCACTTAGATCAATAGCAGCGTTTCCCTCTTCCAATAATTGAGTAATCACATTTTGCTTTATTGGAATTTTGATGACATTTCGCCATGACTTTAAAAATCCATAAAGGGCATAAGTAGCATAAGTTTTCCCGGAATTATTGTGGCCACAAATTATCGTAAAATTTGATAACTTAAATTCTGCGCTTATCAATGGTCCAAGATTTTTAATTTTGATTATCATTTTCTACTCTCATATACAATGGTTAATTCCAGTATTTCAATTCGATCAGAGGGAATATAAAAGTTAAGTTTATATGGGCAAAAATAACCAATATCAATAAAATCCAATAAAGGTTGACACCAAAGGTCATATTATCTCTGAACAACTGAAACCGAACGGAAACGAGGATATGTCCGGAACCGACTGCAGGGTTATAAACGCGCAGAGTCCGGAACACATCATTTGCTTCCTTAAGTGATATCCGTGAGATATGATTATAAAGCTCACTAAGATCTTTGCACTCCCAATGATACTGCGCGTTGAATCTAATAACCGTTAAGCATTTCGAAGATCAATCCAAGAACTGAGGGGTTGATTATGGTTTTGCAATCACGATTCAGGCGGGGCTTTAAAATAAAAAAGCCTCCTTGAAAAAGGAGGCCATAAGGGCGGAGGGGGCGGGATTCGAACCCGCGGTAAGGTATAATCCCTACGACGGTTTAGCAAACCGTTGGATTAAGCCACTCTCCCACCCCTCCGGAAAGCTTAAAAGCTAAGCTCGAAATATACGGTTTTAATGGATAAAATAAAAATAACCAGGCTAAATCCGCCACTTTTCCGGGATTGAACTGATCAACGCCCTCTGTGGTTATAATTATATCAATTTATAATAACAGAGGATACACATGAAAAGACTACAGGCAATCTTTTTACTCACTTTTGTATTTGTGGCTTCTTCCATTCACGCCCAGACACCCGCGGTTCCGGCTGCTTCACCTCAGGCTTCCCTCTATCAGGTGGTGGGGATAAGTGAAGTTACGGTAAAATACGCGCGACCCGCCGTGAAAGGTCGCCAGATATTCGGCGGATTGGTTCCTTACGGTGAGGTCTGGAGAACAGGCGCTAACGCCAACACCACTATCACTTTAAGCCATGATGCAGTGGTCGGTGGAGTTAAAGTACCCGCGGGAACATACGGTCTGTTTACCATCCCCGGCACATCGGAATGGACGGTGATCCTCTCGAAAGACAATACAAACTGGGGATCGGGCAACTATAACAAGGAACACGACGCAGCGAGATTTACGGTTAAACCTGAAAAAGTGAGCAATGTTGAGCTTCTGACTTTTAATTTTGAGCGCGCTGATGCCGATGTCGCCCGCCTCACCATTGCCTGGGCGGATGTGAAGATCGGGTTCGATATCCTCTTCGAGAGCCACAAGAATGTGCTCGAGAAACTTAAAACAGACGTCAGCTGGGCAACCCCGTTCCGTGGTGCCGACTACCTGCTGAAATCAGGAAAAGACCTTGATCTCGCCATGAAGTACATCGATATCTCGATCGCGATCGATGAGAATTATAATAATCTTAAAGTAAAAGCGCAGTTACTTGAAAAGTCAGGTAAAAAGAAAGACGCCATTTCAACGATGGAGAAAGCCCTTGCCAAGGCAGCGGAGATGAAAAACCCGCCATTCGACCTCGACGCGATGAAGAAACTTCTTGAAACCTGGAAAAAGTAGATATTTTAAGGCGGTCCTGTGAAAACGGGACCGCTTTTTAGTACCGGCAAAACGGTTGCATGCTTAAGAGGCAATGCCGTATATTTGTTGCATGAAGTTTAATAAATTCCGCCGGTATTCATTTTACTTGCCGGCGCTGATGCTTGTATTCTTCCTTTTCTCCTTTGTTCACTCGGAACTTGGGCTGTTCGATTTTGATCACGGTGCTCACGCGGAACACGATCATTGTGAAATTGTTCAGGCGACCAATCTCCCGGCGACAGGGTTCAGAGTCGCCCAGACCAAACTTGAGGTAAACAAACACCTCACTTTAAACATCACCATTCCCGACGGGTTCCCCGTACCCGGCACTTCCGTTTCAGCATATAACAACCTCGAACCTGCATCCCGGGCACCACTTCCGCATTATATTCATCACTGCTCCCTTCTGATCTGACCGCTCCAAAACATTAAATATTGCCGGTTTTTAGCCCTTTTATTACAAGGGCTGTCACTGTTTTATATAATTTGGAGCAAAAATTGAAATTTCAACTGTTAAGATACACGCTTTTCAGCTTACTGGTCATCGCGTTCGCCGGTTGTTCCGGGGATGAGCCCAAGGCATCAAAAGAAGAACATCACGAAAAAGGAAGTGGCGCCCTCGAGGTCAAACTTTCGAAGCAGGCGCAGAAAGAAACGGGGATAAAAGTGGAGGAGATACAGCCCGTTAAGGCCAGAGGTTTTCTTGAAATACCCGCCAAGATCGTGACGAATCAGAACAATGAAGCGCTGATCGGGTCACTCGTCCAGGGACGCGTGAAAAAACTTTACGTGAATATTGGTGATAACGTGAAGCAGGGACAACTTCTTTTTTCGATCGAAAGTCTGGAAGTGGGGGCGCTGAAGGCCGGACTGATAAAAGCCAAAGCAAACATGGACTTCGCCAAGACAACCCTGGAACGGGAGAAACAGCTTTTCGCGAAGGGGTTCAGCTCTCAGCAACTGCTTGACCAGGCAAACGCGGAGTATGAACGGGCACTAGCCGACTATCACGCCGAAGACAAAAAAATTCACGCCATTGGTCTCCGTGACGAGGATGTTTTTGACTTCGAAGGGAACGCCCTCCACGCCTCTGGGTTGCTATACATAAAATCACCGATAAGCGGAACTGTCGTCGAGAGAAACGTGGTAACGGGTCAACTCGTTGAGGCAGCTTCAAACTGCATACGAATAATGAACACGGGCACCGTCTGGGTTGACGGGCAGGTGTACGAAAAAGACATTGACCGTATCGTTAAAACGGGGAAACTGACTTTCGTGACCCTCGCCTATGGCGATGAAGAGTTTTCGGGCAAGATAATAAATGTAGGTCAGACCGTTGACGAGAAAACCCGCACGATCACTATCCGTGGTGAGATACCGAACAAGGGGAGCAAACTTAAACCTGAAATGTTCGGCGTGATGACCATCCGTATCGGTGAAGAGGTTGAAGCCCTTATGATCGACTCTGAAGCACTCGTGAAAGAAGGTTCTGAAGAATACGTTTTTGTACAGAAAAGCGACACCCTCTTCGAGAAAAGGATAGTTAAATCAGGCTTTCACCTCGACGAAAAGGTGGAGATCACCGAAGGACTGAAAGCCGGTGAAAAGGTAGTGACCAAAGGTTCGTTTTACCTGAAATCGGAGCTCAAAAAGTCTGAAATTGAGGGGGACGCCCACTGATGCTCGAAAAAATACTGCAATTCGTGCTAAATCAGCGGGGTCTGGTGGTTTTTATCGCGATCGTGATCGCGGTACTCGGCGTGTATTCTTACATTAACCTTCCGATCGACGCTTTCCCCGACGTGACAAACAATCAGGTTGAGATAGTCAGTCACGCTGACGGACTCTCGGCGATAGAGATAGAGAGGGATGTAACGTATCCGGTCGAAATGGCGATGCGCGGCCTCCCCGGAGTGGAGCAACTGCGCTCCGTTACCAAGTTCGGGCTCTCGATAGTGACCATTATTTTCAAAGACGATGTTGATATCTACTTCGCCAGGCAGCTTGTTTTCGAGAGACTTGCCGAAGCCCGTGAGAAGGTGCCTGCGGGTGTGGAAATGTCGCTTGGTCCGGTGGCAACCGCCATGGGAGAGATATACCAGTACACGATCGAGGGGAAGCACCCTGCTGACCCTGACGCGGAAAGGAAATACCTCACCGACCTTAGAACATTGCAGGAGTGGGTTATCACCCCGCTGCTGAAAAGCGTGCCGGGAGTGAACGAGATCAACTCGTTCGGGGGGTATTTCAAGCAATATCAGGTAAATATCGACCCCGCAAAATTGGTTAAGTTCAATATTTCCACAAGTGATGTTTTCGGGGCGGTCATAAACAATAATCAGAATGTCGGCGGCAACATATTGGAGAAAAATTCTGACCAATATATCGTCCGCGGGGTTGGTCTGATCGAAAATCTTGACGATATAAGAAATATCGTGCTCGTTTCTTCAGATGGAACACCCGTCTACCTCGGCGATGTGGCAGAGGTACGGATCGGCGAAGCGGTTAGAATGGGTGCTGCCATGAAGGACGGGAAACAGGAAGCTGTCGGTGGAATTGTAATGATGCTCAGGGGGGAAAACAGCCGGGAAGTGGTTGAGGCTGTGAAAAAGAAAGTGGATGAGATCAACACCGGGAACGTGCTTCCGGACGGAATGAAAATCGTCCCCTATTACGACCGGTCTGATATCGTGAATGCCAGCGTGAATACTGTTAACAAGGCATTGCTTGAAGGGGCGATACTTGTTCTTGCCATACTTTACCTGCTTCTCAGGAGTTTCAGGGCAAGTTTGATCGTGCTTATAGCCCTTCCCTTGACCCTGTGCGCCACGTTTATCGTGATGAAACTTACCGGACTGAGCGCGAATTTAATGTCTCTGGGCGGACTCGCAATCTCGATCGGCATAATAATAGACGCGGCGATAATTCAAGTGGAGAACGTTCAGCGGCACCTGAGTGAATCCTCCGGCAGCACGGGGAAACTCTCCACGGTGCTGAAGGGGGTTCTTGAAGTGCGGAAGCCGAGCATCCTTGGCGAACTGATTATCGCGACCACTTTCATCCCCATACTTACCCTGGAAGGAATTGAGGGGAAGATGTTCGCGCCCCTGGCACTAACGGTGGGTGCCGCGATAATCTGCTCGCTCCTGATCTCGATCTTCATTATTCCCGTTTTGTGTTCAATCTTCCTGAAAGACCAGCCTGAAAAAGAAAGCGTGATAATGAAACACGCTCAAAGGCTTTATTCGAAGATCTTTGACGCGACCCAAAAGAACAAGCCCGCGCTCACCGGCATCGCGTTCATCCTGCTGTTAGCGGCACTTTTTACCATCACGCGGCTTGGATCGGAGTTCATCCCCGTTATGGATGAAGGCGCTTTCGACGCGGATGTGGCGCTGCTCCCCGGCGTTTCACTCGACAAGGCAATGGAGATAAACAGACTTGTCTCGAAAAAACTGAAGGAATTCCCGGAACTCGGAACGATAGTTAGCAAAACCGGGCAGACGGGTATGGCGTTGGACACCCGTGGCGTGGATAAAACGGGATTTGTCGGGATACTAAAACCGCGAAGCGAGTGGAGGGAAGACATCTCGCGGGAGGAATTGTTCGGCAGAATGCGTGAATCACTCGAGACGATACCGGGGATCGGTTTCGGCTTCAGCCAGCCAATCCAGTGCAGGATCGATGAACTGGTCGCGGGGACGAAATCACAACTTATCATCAAACTGTTCGGTGAAGATCTTGACACCCTGAAAACAAAAGCCGGAGAGATCACCAGAATTCTCTCCACGGTTCAGGGCGCTGAGGATATCATGGCTGAAAAGGTTGCCGGTCAGCCTTACCTGACGGTCAAAATTGACAGAAAGAAGATCGCCCGGTACGGACTGAACATCAGCGACATCCAGAATATCATTGAAATAGCTATCGCGGGGAAAACAGCTTCTCACTTTTATGAGGAGAACCGCAGTTTCGATATCGTGATCAGGTTGCCTGAGAAGTACCGCAATTCGGTTGAGGCGATCGGGAACATCATGGTTCCGGTAAAAACAGAAAACCGGCTCCCGCTGCACCAACTGGCAGATATCGCCATGGTTGAAGGTCCCGTTCAGATCAGCCGGCAGGATGGCATCAGAAGGATCGGCATAGAATTAAACATAAGCGGCAGGGACATTGGTGGATTTGTCGCCGAAGTGAAGGAGCGGCTAAAGGATGAACTTCAACTCAGCCCCGGTTATTACCTTTCATGGGGCGGTCAGTTCGAGAATCAGGAGAGGGCGCTCAAGAAGCTGGCAATAATCGGGCCATTGGCAACAGGGCTGATCTTCCTATTCCTATTCATTACCTTCAGATCCATCAGACGGGTGTTGCTCGTGATGTCAAATCTGCCGTTCGCGCTGATCGGCGGGGTGTTTTCCCTCTACATTTCGGGACAGTTCCTGTCAGTTCCCGCGTCTGTCGGTTTCATCGTCCTGTTCGGGGTGGCTGTTCTTAATGGGGTTGTGCTCGTCTCTTACATAGCTGATCTGAAAGAGAACGGCATGGAACTACATGAAGCTATCAAAACGGGAAGCATGTCGCGGTTACGACCCGTTTTAATGACCGCGTCGATCGCGATCACGAGTTTGGTACCAATGTTATTTGCCACGGGCGCGGGCTCGGAGATACAGAAACCATTGGCAACAGTTGTTATCGGCGGGTTAATTTCATCCACGTTGCTTACATTGGTATTGATCCCCGCGTTTTACCCGTGGTTTGAGAAAAAGGAGTAGTGATCAAACTGTTTGCAGCCGGTTATGCGGGTCTGCACTCTGTTTCTTTAAAGTATTAAGCGGTCCTGTTCATGCGGGACCGCTTTTTACCTCAGACAACCGGTAAAGAAATTGAAAACTTGCTTCCTTCGCCTTCAGCGGATTCAACATGAAGTGTTGCGCCATGAATTTTGGCGAGTTCCTTCGCTATTCGCAGCCCAAGCCCTGTCCCTTTTTCTTCAAGAGTACCGGGGAAACTCGCGATTTCGGGATTCTTAAAAATCCCTTCCTTTCTTGAATCATCCATGCCCACTCCAAAATCCTTCACCCAAAGTGTGATCTCCTCCGCGGTATTACTGGCGACGGAGACCACTGTCCCCTCTTTGTACGAGTATTTGATCGCGTTGTTCAGGAAATTCCCGAGTATTGTGCCGATAATAAATTTATCAGCGAACAGCTTCATCCCGGCCGGCACTTCCAATTTAAGGTTGATGCCCTTGGCTTCTGCCAGCACTTTAAATGAAGAATAAACCTCTTCAAAAACCTCTTTCGCTTCAAACTCCTGTACGTTCAGCTTTACGCTTCCCCTTTGAGTCTGCGCCCATGTAAGCAGATCAGAAAGCAGATGGGAAATGGTGCCTGCCGACTTTTGAATGTTAGCGGCGATCTTTTTCTTTTCACTTTCATCGAGATCGTCAAATTCTTCATAAAGTATACCTGCCAGATTCTCCACGGCAAAGAAGGGATTTTTAAGATCATGCCCGATAAGTGAGAAGAGCCTGTCTTTGGATTCGTTCAGCTCCTTCAACAATTTGGTGGCCTCCCTCTCCGACTTGAACCGCAAGTAGAAGAGAACAGCTCCGCCAAATGCCAGGATGAGAATCAGGATTATGTAGCTGGTTGTCTGTTTTTGGTACTCGATATCTTTCTTTAGGAGGTCGTTCTCCTTGTCTTTCCGTTCGGTAATAAAAGCGGTCTGCAGATCAGCAATTTTATTGCTTGACTCCTTGCCGAATATTTTCTCTTTCAGAAGGGAGTACTCTTTCAGATAGTTGAAGGCAGATTTATAGTCGTTCTCAAGAAGTGCGAGTTCAGTAAGAAGTGAGTAGGCGTTCATCAGTTGCCGGAGGTGGCCG
This sequence comes from Bacteroidota bacterium, assembly GCA_023433685.1. Taxonomy (GTDB): domain Bacteria; phylum Bacteroidota; class Ignavibacteria; order Ignavibacteriales; family Ignavibacteriaceae; genus UTCHB3. Next base: position 7,547 of record JAEYUD010000195.1, on the reverse strand, counting down.
GTTGTATCCGACTCTTTTCTTGCTCTATCAAGATATTGGTGGGCCTTCGCAAGGTCATTCATTTTAATATATATCTTGCCAAGCCGGTTCAGATTAATCAACTCACCCTGCTTGTCGCCTATCTGTGTATCATTTTCAAGCGAGGCGAATGTTCTCTCGAGCGCGTCTTTGTAGTCGCCGGTCTTGTAGCTTATCTCCGCGAGGCCGGAAAGGACGTTACTGACCCCCTTACGGTAGTTTATCTCCCGGCTGAGTTTCAATGCTTTCTGATATGTTTCGGTGGCAAGCTGATATTTCTTCTGCTGCTCATACACAGCGGCTATGTTTATAAGCGTTTTTGCGTGGCCACGCACGTCGTTCAATTCTATCCTTAAAGCGGCCGCGCGGAAGAAATATGAAAGTGCCTTCTCCAGGTCGGTCTGCTCAAAATAGACTTCGCCAATATCGTTCAGCGCGTAAGCCATCCCGGGTTTGAAGCCGCACCTTTCGAAGATATCATACGATTTAAGCACACTTTCAAGCGCGGAGGAGTAAAAGGCATTTTTCAGGTAGTAAGCGGCAAGGTTTTCGTAAGCGTAGGCGATCTGTATCGAATCACCCATTGCCGTTGAAAGCTCAAGAGAACGTTTGTGGTATGAGTATGCCGAGTCAAGTCTTCCGATACCGGAATAGATCACCCCAAGATAATTATACAGCTCGGCGATGTTTTTCATCCTGTCAAGCTTTTCGGCAATTCCGAGGGCTGTATGACCAAACATCAGGGCTTCCTCAGGATGGTTTGTGCGGTTCTCCCAGCAAAGGTCCATAAGGACTCTCACTTTTGAACTGTCTTCAAGGGGGGCTATCGACCTGAAAACACTGTCGACATCAGGTTGCGCGAATGTGATACCAAATAGCAGTACCACGATAGAGAGGATTTTCACAATCAAGAAAACTCAAATGAACGTTCGAAATATAGTGAGAATAAAGAGATAATTTAGATTACTTCAAATTCAGTAAAGTCAGTCGCCTGAAATTTTTACAGCGGGAAGTGTAACCTCTATTACAGTTCCGGAAGGTTTGTTGTTTGTGATAGCGATCCTTCCGTCGAACCCGGTTACTATTGTTTTCGCGAGGCAAAGCCCGAGTCCATAGCCGTTTACACCAAGGGCCTGAGCGTTGCTCGCCCTGTAGAAGCTTGTAAAAACCATCTCTTTTTCATCATCAGGGATACCAATACCGCGATCTTCAACCCTGAGCTTTGCCGAACCATCTTCAGTTTGAAGTGAAACGGTTACAGATTCGTCTCCGGAGTATTTCAATGCATTCTCCACTATGTTACCTGCCACCATCGTCATCAGTTCCGAGTCGGCTTTAACGAAAACCTGCGGCACCACATCCGGTTTCACCCTCTCCGTTTTTTGCGCGATCGCGTCTTCAACTATTCTTGAGAGGTTGATCACCGAACCTGTCTGTTCCCCTTCAATTCTTAACTTCGAGAGTATCAACAGCTTTTTAACTATTGAGATCATTTTTTCGGTCTGTGAATTAAGAACGCGAAGTGTTTCCTGATACTCCGGCACCGAACGTTCCCGCCGGAGTGCAAAATCGATCTCCGTTTTCAATGCCGTAAGAGGATTCATCAGCTGGTGCGAAGCGTTGTTGTTGAAGCCCCCCACCTGAGCGAATTCAAAGTCGAGCCTGTTAAACAGTTCGTTTAGAGTGTCCCTCAGTCTGCCAACCGGATCACCGGATTCGGCATTGTTCTCGATCCTTCCTTTAAGGTTATTGGCGGAGATCGACTGCGCGATGTTCACCACCTCGTGAACGGGACGGAAGGTTCTCCTCGAAATGTAGACTGAAAGTGGAATTATCACCAGTATGGTTATGGCAACGAGCATTATATGATAACGGATCGATGAACTTAGCCGTTCGCCTACCTCGTCGTTGAAAGTTGACAACTGAACCACAGCCCTTTTTCCGGAGTCGGAGCCGATCATCGAGTAGTGAGTTCTGATCTCGTGATCGCCTGCCCGGGATACTTCGAAGAGAGGGATATCACTGAACGAATCCCATTGTTTCCTGATCCCTCCAAATTTGGCGACATTTTCACTTTTAAGGAGGCTCCGCCCGGTTGAGTCATATATTTCAAGAAGAAACGGGTGTTTGGTTACCTCGCGGAAATCTTCTTCATCAAGTTCTATCCCGCTTCTAACTATCACCGAGTCGCCGGTGTATTCTATCGTGCGGAGCAGTTTTCCTGTTTCGTGCTTAAGGGCTGAGTCAACAGAGTTCTGCAGGATCTTGCTGATAGAGAAGATCGAAAAGACACTGAAAATGGTAAAAAACGATACAAAAGAGAAGAATATCCAGAGGAAGATGTTTCTAACGGAGAACGTGAAGTATCGCCTGATGCTATTCATCAACAGAGAAGAAATACCCTTCACCGTACACGTTCCTTATAAATTTCTTGTCGGAGAATTCCGAGAGGCGCTTTCTGATATTCTTTATAGAAGCTTCAACAAAGTTTGTTTGGGGCACAAAGTCGAGTCCCCACACTTCCTTTACAATGGCTTCCTTCGAGATTATCCGGTTCCGGTTGTTAAGGAAGAGCTTAAGAAGATCGAACTCCTTTTCCGTCAGTTTGATCACCCCGGAAGGGGATTCCAGCTTTCTGCCGATCAGATCAAGCGTGAACACATCGAAGTGGATCATTTCGTTCGCTTTTTCGAACCTGCGAGTAACTGCGTTCACCCTGGCGATGAGCTCATCAAAAAGGAAAGGTTTGGTAACATAGTCATCGGCACCCTGATTAAGCCCTTCCACCACATTGTGCACGCTGCTCAAGGCTGTTAGAAGTATAACCGGTGTGGAAATGCCGGCCGCGCGGAGCTTTCTGCAGAGATCAAGCCCGCTCATCTTTGGCATTACCCAATCGAGCAAAATAATATCAAACTTAAGGCTCTGCAGCAGCTCCCACCCTCTTTCGCCATCGAAAGCAAGTGTGGCATTATGCCCTTCCTCCTGAAATATCTTCTTCAGCGAGAGGGCAAGCTGTTCTTCATCTTCAACTATGAGTATGTTCATACCAAAATATCCGTTATCCGGGGGGCAAACTATTTAATACTGGTTAGAATAAAAAATGAATATTTTTTCATATTTGTTTACAGCATAAAGAGAAAAAATAGTCTTATTTTTGAATTGCAAGCGATTAATTTCTCAACAGGAGACTAAATAATGAAAAAAATCCTTACCGTGCTCGTACTACTTGCATCAAGTATGTTTGCACAGAACTATGTCGGTGTCGAAAACTGTGGTATGGGCTGCCATGCCGGCACGCTTCGTACATTCCCCGGCTTCACTTCCTGGCAATCGACCCTACACTCTCAGATAAATTTACCACCCGCGGTGGATAACATGAAGGGTGACTTCACCCAGACAGTTTCAATGGGCGCTGCTTACGGCAATGCCACAGTTACTTTCCGCGTTGCGGCAGGTGAATGGTTCGCGACACTGAATCCCACATCCGGTTCGCCTGTGGAATACAAGATCGTTTCAACCCAGGGCGGTGCCTGGAAACAGCGTTATATCGTAAAAATTGGTCTTAGCCACTTCATCCTCCCGGTTCAGTGGAACCTTCTCAGATACAAAAACAACTCGTCAGGTAACTGGGTTGCTTACTATCCTGAAAACTGGTTCTCCACTTCGGGCGCGCTTAGAACACAAGATAATGCTTTCCGCGCGAAATCATGGGACAAAAATTGCGCCGGCTGCCATGTGGTTCCCGGTAACAACACAAATACTGTGAACGCTGTAGTCAGCGGATCAGATACATCATGGGTTTATAGCTGGGCAAACAGCAGCAGCCCCGCCAACATGGTTGTTGGTTGCGAATCATGCCACGGCCACCCGACTGCTTTCTCCGGTCCAGGACACGTGAACAAGCTTACCGACCTTTCTTATGAGAGAAAGCTCGACGTTTGCGGTCAGTGCCACTTCAGAGGAACAAGCAAAAACCAGACTTTTGAATATCCATACGATGAAACCACCGGAAAGAACTACATCGCCGGTGAAGATCTCTCCGGATACGTTGTTAACAATCCAAGCCTCTGGCCTGATGGAAAAGCTTCAAAAAGAAACCACCAGCAGTCACAGGACTTCAAATATTCAGCTCACTTCAACACCACCACCGGTATGATGACCTGCGTTACCTGCCACGATCCGCATCAGGAAACTGCACAGGAGCACCAGTTGAAGATGGACTTCAATTCGCTTACTCCCGGAACGGGATGCGTTATGTGCCACGCTGACAAAGCAGCCGAAACAAACGGCATCAACAACCACTCGAAACACCCACAGGCTTTAAGCCAGTGCGTTAACTGCCACATGACCCAGAACGCCACTTCGGGTAAAAGCTATGACATTTCTAATCACAGCTTTATGCCGATCAGACCAAACCTGACAATCACTTATCAGAACGTTACTGATGGAATGATCAACACATGCGCGGTTGCATGCCACAGAAATGGTTCCGGTACAAGAGGCGGCGGTCCAACTTTCGGTATTACTGACGCGAACCTGACCAACTGGGCAGAAGCAACTGATATTGCACTCGCCGACACACTCTGGAGACATTACCAGATAATGTATGGTATTGTTGGTCTTCAGAAGGAGGAATCAGGACTTCCAACCGCGTTCAACCTGAACCAGAACTTCCCGAATCCGTTCAACCCAACAACCAACATCTCATTCAGTGTTGCCAAGGCTTCAACCATGCGCCTTGAAATATTCAACGCCGCCGGTGAATTGGTTAACATCCTCGTAAATCAGGAGCTCGCTCCCGGTAACTACAAGTATGAATGGGACAGCAGATCACTCTATGGATTCCAGGTACCAAGCGGTATTTACTTCTACAGACTGATAAGCGACAATAACACGCTTGCCACGAAGAAGATGATTCTGATGAAGTAAGTGTTTAGTGTTTAGTGTAGAGTGTTTAGTGTAGAGTGTGGAGATTTCCTCACTACTCACTACTCGCTACTCACTACTCACTACTCACTACTCGCTACTGTTAAAATTAAAAAAAGGCTGCTCAGAAATGGGTGGCCTTTTTTGTTAAATGTTAGGTGTTAAATGTTAAATGTTATTCCCGCTTCGCGGGATTCCGGCTCCACAGGAGCCACTTATTTTGTCTGAATCAGGATTTGCAGGATTAAAGGATTTACAGGATTATTCCCGCTTCGCGGGATTCAGGCTCTGTAAGTGCCACATGTGAGTTTGGCACAACCGTAGATATACTTTGTGGCGCATGCATCCCTGCTTGCGATTGCCCAGAGGGCAAGCCCGGCTCCGTAGGAGCTACTTATTTTGTCTGAATCAGGATTTGCAGGATTAAAGGATTTACAGGATTATTCCCGCTTCGCGGGATTCAGGCTCCACAGGAGCCATATGTCGGTAGAAAAAATGACAAATTAAAAATGCTCCCCGTAGGGGTGCTATTCAAAACTGAAGAGTTTAGCTTCCATGTTTCAAATAAACCTGAAGGAGTTTGATACTTAGGGGTTTCAATTTGGTACCTCAAAAACATCTGGAGTTTAGAAAACTTAATAATTCCGGGCACGGCATAAAACCTGTCCCCGGAATCAGTTTGTTATTTGATCCCACGGATGGGATGCAGGATAGCCACCTGAACAATTTGGGTCATCATCTCATCCTTGAATGAGACAACATGACCGTGTCTTTTTGTGCTCACTAAACGGAAGCCGAGATTGTTGTTCCTGTTGTCGGGGTTGTTGTTGTTACGGTTGGCCACGCGGCAGTTCTCCGCATTGTTGTTCCAACTGCCACCCCGGTTCACACGGTTGGACCCGGCTTCAGTTGTGCGATAACCACCCTTTATTAAAAATTCTCAAGCATAAGTTCCGGGTATTAAAATACCTGATATGCCCCATGACTGATGATCCAGATTGAATCAGTTTTTCTTCATCTATTGCACCTTTACTGTACTCTTTTTCTCTGCGACCCAGCTTCTTTAGACTTCTTTTCAGATTGGAATTATTGATTTTGATCAGGTTGGGAAAAATCCTCCACCCAAGGAAACTCAGTCCGTTTTCCCGGCTGTTTATGTATGTGGCCTTTTCCTTAAGTTCGAGCTTTAATTCCTGCAACAAGAAAACCCTTATGTCAGCCAACAATCTTTTTAGGACCTCTTTGTCATCCTCAAATATCACAAAATCATCCATGTATCTGATATATTTTCCGACACCGCGAAAGTCTTTCAGATAATGATCAAATCTGTTCAGATAAAAGTTCGCGAAATACTGGCTCGTTAAATTTCCTATCGGAATACCTTTGCCGGGCATAACAAAGTTCGCATTGATGATCTTTTCCAGCAGATTAAGAAGTTTGTTACCCCTGATGATCTTTTCAAGTTGCGTGAGCAGAATGGTGTGGTCGATACTGTCAAAATATTTTCTGATATCGCTCTTTAAAAACCACCTGCTTCCTTTAATGTACTTTTGGGCTTGAAGAACGGCTTTATGTGTACCTTTGTTTTTGCGGCAAGCGTAAGTATGGCAGATAAACTTTTTCTCGAAGAATGGTTCGAGTTCGGCACAGATTGCCTGGTGAAGTACCCTGTCCCTGAAAGGAGCTGCAGATATAACCCTCTCTTTCGGATCATATATCGTAAAGGAAAACAGTTCTCCCGGCAAATAATTACCCGATTCCAGATCATCGTGAAGTTTATCGATATTTTTCTCAGCATTGAAGTAAAACTCCATGGCAGTCTTGCTTTTGGAATTACTTTTCAACGCCCTTTTATATCCCTGAAACAAACTCTCTTCACAGATGATCTTTTCATAAATATTGTTCAGGCGGTGCATGATCTAAGCCACCCGCCAACCATGGCGCCAGTTTTATTAACCCGTTTGACAATGGCCAGATATCTGGCCTCATTCACAAACCTCATTTCATAGGAGAACCTTATCAGAAACCTTAATTTCTCCAAACGATTGTTGATTGTCAGCAGATAATCTCTTTTACTCTTGGAGTAGAAGGCATCTATCAACAGATCCTGTACTTCAAGCGTGTAGTTTTCAATCTTTAAGCAGAGAGAACTTCTGACACTTCTGGGGAATAAAGTTGTAACACCAAAAATATCCCTGGCAGTGGAAGCCCACTCTTTGATAATCGGATATTCCTCTTTCATCAGATAACCGATACCTTACTGAAAAGGCTCAATATCTCATCTCCGAAATCCTTTACTTTATTATCGGAAAATCCCTTGATATTGCGCAGTTCATCCTTGGTAACAGGCTTGATCCTGATAATTTGGACTATCTGTTCATTGGTAAGTATGATGTATACCGGTAACCCCTTTTCCCTGGCTTTTTCGCTCCGCCAGTTTCTGATAAAATCGTACAACTTCCTGTCATCATCATTCAGTGTTACTTTGGCTTTCTCATAATGCAGGAGAATCGACCAGTATTTATCACCATTCTGTTCGAATAGTTCGCCTTTTAGTGTCGTGACATTATTCTCTTCAATAAATTTGTTCAGCTTTGTCT
>JAEYUD010000182.1 GCA_023433685.1 Bacteroidota bacterium | reverse complement strand
TGACAGTGCCACAGCAGTTCGAAAATGAAGCAAACAGTGAGATTCACCGCAGAACCACCGCGCTTGAAATATTGAACGACTTCCCCGACGGTCTCGACTATATCATCACCGGCGTGGGAACCGGCGGACATATAACCGGAGTTGCCGAAGTTCTGAAAGAGAAATTCCCCAACCTGAAAGTCTTCGCGGTTGAGCCCGAGCTCTCCCCCGTTCTTTCGGGTGGTTCACCCTCTCCTCACCCGCTTCAGGGAATTGGTGCCGGATTTGTGCCCAGGATTCTCAACTTCCCCGTTCTGGATGGAGTTATACAGGTCGGCAAGGATGAAGCTTACACCTACGCCCAAAGAGCCGCGAAGGAAGAAGCCCTCTTTATCGGTGTCTCTTCCGGTGCTTCGCTGGCCGCTGTAGCTAAAAAACTCCCCGGTATTCCCAAAGGCTCACGTGTCCTCACCTTTAATTATGACACGGGCGAGAGATACCTTTCGGTTGAGGGACTTTTTTAGGAAGTGTGAACTGTGAACTGTGAACTGTGAAGTGTGAACTGTTATTCGCCTTCGGCGATATGCCCTTTAGGGTCGATTTTTATTGCGGCCCTGAAGGGCTCTTTTTTTTATTCATGCCCGTTTACACAACGCTAAAGCGGTTGTGCTATTTTTCCTCCGCGATTTCTTCCACAACGCTAAAGCGGTTGTGCTATTTTTCTCCGCGGCGGCGGATTGGTCTTCCACGTTTAGCTGGCTTATCAGGCCGCGGGATATTTCATTCAACGAGGATAGCTTCGCCAACTTTCTTTTTGCTGAAAAGGATCAGATAGCATTTAAGATTTTCAAGATGAACGAAATTTCTCCCAGTAAACATTCTTGATAACATAATTCGGAATAACATACCTTATGATTCCGTACTCTTCCCTGTCGATCGTTAAAAGACCATTATAAAAAAGCACCGAAATCGCGTCTGCTTTTCTGTATGGCATTTCGGGATTGAACTGTGTCGCGATTCCACCTTCAATTGCTTCATTTACATACACTTCTTCAACTATCGATTCCCGGTCGGCTTTCGAGAGCTTTGCAAGGATGTTACTGATCTTCTTCCAGTCGCTGGTTACATTATTGTCTGTGATCTCGGGGGGATAAACAAATTTATCACGAAATTGAGAGAGAAAACTTAACACGAGTTGCGGGTTATAGAGTCTGTCGCCACCTGTCCGGGAGAATCTGCTTCCGTTAAACCAGGTACGCATATCAAGAAGTAACTTTTCTACATCAAACCGGCTATCCTCATATACCGTACCGAGGATGAGTTCTCTTAATTCAGTTTCAGTAAAGCCCGCGAGATTATTAAACTTTTCATCAAGCGTGATGTTGGTCGCGATATTAAATCCGCTGGTCATACTGTCGAGCGTGACAGGTGTAACACCGGTCGCGAAAAACCGGTCAATCAGTCCGGCACCTGTGAATTGCTTGATGACTTCATAGAATTTCCGCACCCAGCCATTCCTCGACACCACTTCCTTGAAATGTGTCTGATCGAAGGAAAAGAGTTCATTCGTAAAATGGTGGTATTCATCGATGAGAATGTATAATTTATGGTTCAAACCAAGAGATATCAATTTGTGGAAGAACTTCCGGATTATCGCGATCGCGTCATCGAGCGAGAAAATATCCTCAGTAGTTTCAGAAGGAAGCAATTCATATTTTGTAATGAAGGATTCTATCGCGCCTTTGACCTCGACGGTAAAATGATTAAAAATATCGTCAGGATTTTCAGTCTTAATGCCGCTAAAGTTGAAGGTGAGAATATAATAACTGTTCTTCAACGGGGTTGAATTGCCGGGCTGTCCAATGTAGCAGTTGCCAAAAAGTTCTTCGAACTGATCTTTATACTGAATCCCGTAGTAATATTCGAGCGTGGAAAGGAGCAGCGATTTTCCAAATCTTCGAGGTCTGAGGAAAAAGAGATTCGGATTGGAAGAGTTCTCCAAAACGGGTATGAACCCGGTTTTATCTACATAATAACCATTATTCCCTGTCAGGGTTTTATAGTCGGAAGAAAGATATATCTGCTTTTTCATTCTCAGGGATTTTGATTATTGGCTATCCGCAAATATAGTTATTTGAGATGTAGAAACCACTAAATTGACCTGCCATCTAAATGATTCAATTGCGCCTTCTACATGGTCGGAAATCATCACAACCATTATTATGTTTTCTTGATTTTGCATATTTTAATAATTCTTGATTCAACAATATATTTTTAGCGGATGTAAATAGATGCGTGACCTTCAATCTTTACAGGAAGTATTTAAGAGCAGAATTTTTCGCATACCCGATTATCAACGAGGATATGCATGGACGCAGAGACAATTAATTGATTTTTGGGAGGATTTGATCAACCTTCAACAGAATCGAAATCATTATACCGGTGTTTTATCCTTACGGAAAGTACCAGATTCGATTTGTATTAATTGGAATGAAGAAAAGTGGCTCATTGATGAAAGAAGTTACAACGCTTACTACATTGTTGATGGCCAACAGAGAATTACAACATTTGTGATTCTGATACAAGCGATTATTGAGTTCCTCCGAAAATTGGATGAGAACATAGACAAAACAGACGATAACATTTATCTGGGAACATTTTCCCTCAAACAGATAAGAGAAGATTATATTGTTTCTGAGAAACCCCCACAAAACATAATTAAGTCTTATAAATTTGGGTACGAATCTGATAATCCCAGTTTCGAATTTCTAAGATATAATATTCTTGGTGAGCCTGACGGAGGAACACTTTTAGAGACCTTTTACACCTTAAATCTTCACAATGCAAAAATATTTTTCCATGATAATCTGTTAAAATACCACGAGCTCAACAAGTTAGATGGGATTCTCTTTCTTTTTAAGAAATTGACACAAAAACTGATGTTTAATGTTTATGAAATGAGCGATGATTTTGATGTTTTTGTTGCATTTGAAACAATAAATAACAGGGGTAAAAAACTCTCCAACCTCGAATTATTGAAGAATCGCCTGATTTATCTTACCACCCTCTACAGTGAAGATGAACTTAAAACTGACGAAAAAATTTCACTTCGTGAAAAAATAAACAATGCATGGAGAGAAATATACTATCAACTCGGACGAAATAAGAAAAAACCCCTCAATGATGATGAATTCTTGAACGCACATTGGATTATCTATTTTCAGTATTCTCGCAAAAAGGGTGAAGCCTACATGAACTTTCTTCTGGGTGAGCACTTTATTCCTCAAAACATTTACGAGAAGATTGAAATAAATTCGGAGAATCTGCAAAGTTATTTCGAACTAACCGACAATAATACTGCGGATTTAGAGGAAATAGAAATTGAAGAAGAGGAATTGACTAATGGTCTGGTTTCAAAATCAAAATTAACACCTAAAGAGATCGAGAACTATGTCAACAGTCTCAAATCATCTGTAGTACATTGGTATAATTCGTGGAACCCAATCAATAATGATGATCTTAAACCAGAAGAGCAGTTGTGGATTGACCGACTCAACAGAATTGGTATAACCTATTTTCGACCGATGGTGGTTGCTTCATTCTTGTCGCCGGCTCAAAATGTGCAAAATAGGGTCATGCTTTTTACTGCTATTGAGAGGTTTATATTCATAGCATTTAGATTAGCACAAGCCAAATCTACCTTCGGTAGCAGTGAATTTTACCGACTTTCCAGAAAACTTGCGAATAATGAAGTGGAAGTAAAAGACCTGGTGCGGGAATTGAACACCAAATTGCTTGAATTTTACCTTTACAGACTCCCTGATGGATCTAATGTCTTTTTTGATGAATCATTATTCAAAAAATATCTTGAAAGAAAATTCAAGAGTGGAGAAGGATATTACAGCTGGAATGGGTTGAGATATTTCCTCTATGAGTATGAGATGAGTAAGGTTAGGGAAAGAGGGAGTAAGAAAATAGATTGGGTGCTTTTCACAAAAAGTGAGAAAGATAAAGTCTCAATTGAGCATATTTTCCCACAATCACCAACAAAAAAAGAATGGCAGGCATTTTTTAAACCAGGAACCACTAAAAATCAGAGATTGTATCAAGGTTTGCTTGGTAATTTACTTCCATTATCAATGAGTATAAATTCGTCGCTTCAGAACGATAGTTTTGAAGCCAAGAAAACTGCCAAGTACAACGAGAAAAAACAAAAAATCAGGCAAGGGTATTATGATGGATCTCACTCCGAGATTGAAGTGTCTCAACAAAAAGCATGGACTCCCGAGCAGATTATTGAACGGAGTATAAACCTGATAAAGTTTATGGACACGAGGTGGAATATAAAATTTGAAAATGAAAAAGCAATGAGGGATTTGGTAACCTACGATACCAACAAATTAAAGTGATCGAATCAAACTGATATCAATAATACTCCTTTATGTAGTCATAGGCCTTGTTGAACAGTTCCTCATCTTTGATCTGATATTTTGTCCAGAGGATTTTGCGCAGTTCGCGCTTTATTTCGCGCTCCCCTACTGTTGAGTTTTGCCAGCCTTCGAATCTGGTGATTTTAACAATGGAGTCGATGTCTGTAACTATTCTTTCAACTATGACAGGTGTTCTATCTGTTTTCAATTCGAGAAATAGTTCAGTCAGCGCCGCTTTGGCGGTTTTTCGGACTTCGATCGGTTCGGTTTGTTTCTCTGCCTGAATAGTATCCTTTGCAAGTTCACATAGTTGTTTTATGAATTCGAGTGAACTCATCAGCCCCTTCTCGGCTTTTAATCTAATCTCCTCCAACCTCACACTCAACTTTTTAAATTTAGGATTGTTTCCATGTCTGGTAAGGCGCGACTGGAGTAACTTCATCACTTTCCTTGCCTGTTTGGGGTCTTTTTTATTCATAAGATCATCGATCACTTTTGCGTCAAGATCCATTTCTTCCAGGGCTTTGTTTATACCATCAACATGAATATGTTTGTGTATAAGCGCTGTGGTTTGAGCGCCCAATGCATGCCACAGCAAACGCCCATTATCATCAACCGCGGGTTTAACCGAAAGATAAACCTGACACAACCATTTGTAGTCCACCTCAAAAGGATTGAGCACCGGATCAGGTGAGATTGCCTCCCAGAGCTTGGTCAGCACCGAGAAATCCTTGGCGAAAGCATCCCTTTTGGCATTTGTATTGATACACTCCTGTGCAGCTTGAAGGCCTTCAAACCCAATAACCGTACGATCGACTGATGGGAAATGATCCAGACACTTCTGCATAAACACGGGAATATTTTCCCTTAATTCCTGAAGATTGGTGATCACTTTGCCTACTGACTCCTCGTCAAACGCGAGAGCTTGTGCCGTATCATCAAACACGCCAAAATAGTCAACGATCCTTCCGAAAGTTTTGTTGGGAAACAATCTGTTCGTACGACAGATTGCCTGTAACAGCGTATGATCTTTGAGTGACTTATCGAGGTACATTGTCTGCAAGACAGGAGAATCAAAACCAGTAAGAAGTTTTGCAGTTACAATCAAGAATTTCAACTCGCTGTCGGTATCGTTGAATTTCTCCAGTACTTTCTCCTGTGCTTCCTTGTCGAGTGACCATTTTTCCTTAAAAGCATATTCATCGTTAGCCGAGGTACTTATAACCACCTTGCTGGCGTCGGAGGGAAAGTGCTTGTCGAGTTCATCCTTATACTTTACGCAGGCAAAGCGGTCGGGTGTAACGATCATTGCCTTGTAGCCCTCAGGCTCTACATGTTGACGATAATGTTGAACGATATCGGCCACAATAGTGCTGATCCGTTCCGGTGAAGTCAGAAACACTGACATTTTCGCGGCCTTTTGACTTAACTTGTTCCTGTCCGATTCGCTCAGATCGTCGACCATCTCTTTGAAGGCAACATCAAGACTTTCTTTGTCTATGTGATAATTCGGTAGTCTTGGTTCGAAGTGGAGAGGTAGTGTAGCCTTATCTCTTATACTCTCCTGAAAGGTGTAGCGACTCATGTAGCCACCTTTATCATCCTCAGCACCAAAAGCCCAGAATGTATTTTTCTCCGCTTTGTTGATCGGTGTACCGGTAAGTCCGAATAGAAAAGCATTTGGCAGGGCGTTTCTCATCCTTCTTCCGAGGTCACCTTCCTGTGTCCGGTGGGCTTCATCCACCATCACAATAATATTGTCACGGTTGTTCATTTCTGCATAGGCATCCCGGAACTTGTGGATCATTGTAATTATGATCTTGCGGGAATCCTGCTCGAGCAGTTTGTGTAGTTCTTTAATGCTATCGGTTGTCACCATGTTTGGCACTTCCGCGGTGCTGAAAGTGGCAGAAATCTGCGTATCAAGATCCACCCTGTCAACAAGGATCATCACGGTAGGGTTGTAAAGATCTTGTTGCTTCCTAAGTTTCTGCGCGGCAAACAGCATCAAGAGTGATTTGCCGGAACCCTGGAAGTGCCAAATCAACCCTTTCTTTACGCGCCCCTCCTTAACCCGTTCAACGATCGCGTTTGCACCTTCAAATTGTTGATAACGACAAACGACCTTGATCTTCCTGTTTTTGCTGTTTGTGGCATAGATCGTAAAGAATTGAAGGATATCAAGAATGGTGGAGGGTTTAAGCAGATGCGCCAGTTGTTTGGAGACATCCTGTAAACCTATAAAATGCGCCAATTCATCTTTATCGTCCTCGATTCGCCAAGGAGCCCAAAACTCAAGGGGAGTTCTGACTCCACCAATAAATATCTCCTTCCCTTCCGTGGCGAACGAGAAGATATTCGGAACAAATAATTGGGGCACCGAATTCTCATATACCTCATTGATGTCATGCGCTCCATCGAACCAGCTTATCGAGGGTCGCACCGGGGTCTTTACCTCACCGATAACCAGTGGAATCCCATTAACATAGAGTATAATGTCCGGGATCTTCACTTCCCGTGCACGGATCTTCACTTGGTTTGACAGGATAAAAGTATTGTTGGCGTAATTCTCGAAATCGATCAGGTTTACAGGGACATGCTGGTGGTTTTTACCGAAGGGAAGTGTTTCCTCGTTGCGGAGCCATTTCGCGAATTCTTCATTGGCACGGACCAAACCGACATTATTAACCGTCAGAATAATCGCTCTGAGTTTGTGAATAACCTCATCAGCCCTTTCAGGGTGGGAAGCAATATCCGGGTTCAGGCGGAGAATCGATTCCTTTAACTCCTTGTCGAGCAGAATATCAGAGGTTTCTCTGGTAAGCAGATCAGCTGGTATGTATTTCCACTCCCCGATGTTGTATGGTGCCATCGGTTCACTTGAGATATTCTCCCGCACCGAGTTTAGGTTTATACCTGTTAGCAGGTGTATTACAAAGTTCTCAACGCTGTTTTGTTCAGTGAATGGCATTATTTTACTTTGATTATTGCATTGATATCAAACCTAAAACCGAACTGATCGAAAAATCTTTTTTGATCTTCACTCTCAATAACACGATACGATGGATGCTTTTTATTACACGCGAAAGCTTTTCTAAATTTCTTTTTACAATCCGGATGATTCTCAAGAAATAACCTGATCGTATTCTCGAGTTGTGATTTTGCCTGGGGTATCCAGCTTTCCTTCTGATTTTTCAATTCTACAAAAAACACTCCATCATCAAAAGTCAACATCCCGTCACAAGTCGACTCAATATCTTTACTGTCCGGCTTCATAATCCGCAAGCAATTATCAATAGCAGTAAATGTGACTTCCCTGGAACTCTCATTATTTACCGAAGCGATCCACTTTTCTTGATTGTCTTTGTCAGTGTATGCCTTTGTTCCATCTTGTTCATCACAAATCCCGAATTGTTTATCCTTTCGGATCCCTTCAACGCATGTATTATTAAAAAAATCAACTCTCATAAAGATTGCTCGATTTCTAATAAAGAATCGAAGAGTTCATTCCCGGCCGCGAGCGAATTATTGAGATAATTTTGATCAGAAGGGATTCCTTCATAATTTTTTAGAATTTCGATTGTGCCGGTAACTTCTGATAGTTGATAAACAACAACCTCATCCCCCGCGATTAAAGATTCCAATGGTACAATTGAATTAAGTTCAGACACAAGACCACCGGCTCTGTTTTCTTCCAGTAGTTTATTATAAAGGTATTTCCCCTGAATTGCCAAACTGAGATACATGAGAAGATAGGGACTGTGAGTCGTGATTATCAGTTTGTTGCCAAGGTTCAAGTTGGCGAACGCCAAGAGACTATTAAGAATTTTTCTCTGAGAACCGGGAAATAGATTCTGCTCGGGTTCCTCGACAATATTGATAAATGCGGACTTGTTAAATCTGGAACCCAATAAAGATAGAGCCTCCCGCTTTTGAGAGTCAGTAAGTGCGGGATTATTCACGATCGCCGAAGATTCCTTCCTGAAATTTTGCAACTCGAAAGCACTCATACCCAAGTCTGAATAATCTTCAGCTTTAGCGATTTTCTGGGAGAGATATCGAGAAACAATAAAAAGAGGCACCAACGACTGGAAACCGCTAGAGGTTTCAGGGAGCGGGACTTTATAATCCTTTCCTTTTATATTAATACGGTCGTTCAATTTATCATAATCGACTATTGCATTGTTTATCGGCAGCTCGATCCCGCCTTTCATCGCATTTTTCGCGTTATCGAATTCTGTCAGGAAATCCATTAATGTACCGGGAAACAGATTTAACCATTTCGTTCGTTTTACTGTACTTAAAATGTTGCGTTCAGCAGGAACATACATAATCTGTGGGAGATGATACTTAATTGCATCCAGTTTTTGGATCTCCAGCTTCCCGTGAAAATAGAACATTCTGTAAGAATCACCGACGAATTCAATTTCCGCACGATCGATTTTATCCACTCCTCCGAAGTAGTTCTCAATCTTATGGTAACCGCAATATACTCTCCGGAACCGGTTGTGATTCGTAAATTCTTTAACTTCGTACTGTCCTTTTGTCAGCGCTTTCTCAATCCATAAAAAAGTGGATATTAGTTTGGCCACGGTACTCTTTCCGCTGCCTTGGTCTCCAATAAAAACCGTTGCCCTTCTAATTTCTATCCATCCATTATTCTCCATGAGACCTTCCCGGATGGGACCGAAATTTCTTATTCTAATTTTGCTCATTGCCAAATTCCTTTTTCGTTAAGATACGAATTTTACTCATCCCAATATCTCGTTTAACAGTTGTTGTTTGAGTTTTTTCAGGTTGGTTTTTTGTTTTCTCAGCAATACAATTGTCTCATCAAACTGATCAAACAACCCAATCAACTGAGGCTGTTTATCCTTTTGCGGTAGCACAAATTCTTGAGCTGCAAGAGTTTTCCATTTGATCGTTGGAGAGAGGGAACCTTCTGAAATCTGTACTGCACGATTCATGAATTCGTCTGATTGCATAAAGTAAGGTAGAAAATCTTTTTCAATTTTCTTTTCGTTTGCGCGTAGAATCATGCTGTGAGCGGATGCGATTCCGTTAAAATGGGATACAGCTACTTTTCTAAGGTATGCTCGACGCTTTCCAAAAATAATATCGCCCTGAGAGACTTTCAACTTTATTCCAACAACCTCATCAGGTGAACCGGTCTTTTCAATCATTAAGTTATCGGATTTCAGATGTTCAAGCCCGACATATATTTTTAAATCCGTTTTATTCGGATCAACCCTCTCAGATACCTGAATGGCAAGCTCTTCAAACTTGAATAACTCACAATCATTTTTCGAAATTAGGTGAGCAAAATGTTTTCTGCCGGTGAAAAGATCCAAAAGCAAGTACTTCTTAAAATCTAAAATTTTTGATTCTTGTTCATTAATTTGCCCAATAGCCTGATCAATTACCTGGAATAATTCCACTAATTGCTTTTGCTCTTCAAGCGGGGGAAGCGGAATTTGTATATTTTGAATAATTCCACGATTTATGCCAGGAACTGCAGTCGCCATATTTAATCTTTTTAGATCACTTCCGAGGAGGAAAATATACAGCCATCTTAAATTCAATTCGCAAGAACTTTGGTCAATGTAAAAAGTTGTATCTATTGGGAAGCACGGATTTTCTGAAATGAAGATATTCCCCACAGACCCTTTCCGTGCAATAATCACTGTTAGAGAATCTGTAATTGATTTATTATGCCACCCTACAATTCCTGCAGATCCATATACAGGAACATCACCCGAATTTCTCATTTTATCTGTGAGGTTTTTACCATATCTGAGGGTGGTGATTTCACCTAATCTTTTAAATTCCCATTTCTCTTTTCTGAACATCAACTATTCCCTGAGAGAGCATTTAGTTTCGAGAATAGATCCTGAAATGTTGAAGATAACTTTTGTTGATCTGATCTAATTTCTTCAATCAAATGATTGATATCACGATTAGAACCATCCTTTTCTTTTAATACATACAACTGTACGCTCAAATTTCCATCTTTTTGCAAAACATCTAGATCAGTCACAACCTTAGCAAATCCTTCAATATCTCGGAAATTTCTGTATGCCTCACTTATCTTCTTAATATGTTGAGGTTCAAGCCAGGCATTAGATCGTTCTATCCTGATCTCATCTTTTGCATCGATGAAGATGATTTTTCCTTTTCGAATTTCGGGTTTTTTCATTCTGCAAACGAGCAGGCAACTCTCCATACTACTGTTGTAGAAAAGATTCTTACCCAGTCCTATCACGGCATCGACATAATCTTCCTCAATCATCTTTTTACGAATGGCACTTTCAGCGTCACGAAACAAGACCCCATGCGGCCAAAGGACGACACACCTGCCTGTTTCGGGATTCAGGCTTTTCATTATGTGCTGCTGAAAGGCATAGTCTGCACAGCCTTGTGGAGGTGTTCCCCAAATGTTCCTTCCAAAGGGATCGTTCATCCATTTCTTCTGGCTCCACTTTTTCACACTATATGGTGGATTTGCCATGATGACATCAAATTTTTTAAGAGCATCATTTTCGAGGATCTGGGGACTGTCAAGTGTATCCCCCTGCACAATGAGAAACTCATCCACATTGTGCATGAACATGTTAATTCTCGCGATTGCGGAAGTGATCAGGTTTAACTCCTGACCATAGAGTTTCAGGCTTCGGTATTCCTTCCCCTGCTCTTTTAGGTGAAGGGCAGCACTTAGTAAGATACCACCACTTCCGCAAGTGGGATCGTAGATGCTCTCTGTGCTCTGTGGGTCGGTGATCTGAGTCATTAATTTAACGACTGTGCGATTGGTATAAAATTCAGCGGCAGTATGTCCGCTGTCATCAGCGAATTTTTTAATGAGGTACTCGTAGCCTTCCCCCATTATGTCGTGAGGAACATTGGCCACGCTGAGGTTTATCTTATGGAAATGCTCAATTAAGTCGAGCATCTTTTCGTCACTTATGCGGCGTTTGTTGGTCCATTGAGCATCACCGAAAACATCGTGGAGGAGCTCAAAGTTGGCTTTTTCGATTCCATGCATCGCCTGTTGAAGAGCCAGCCCTACATCAATGGTTTTCTTTCGGACATCCTCCCAGTGGCAGCCCTCCGGGATTTGGAACCGGTGGTTCTCAGCGAACTGTGCGTAAGTAAGGTCACCGTCACTCTCGGCGAGGGCAAGTTGATATTCTTCGTCCCAAAGGTCGCTCACCCGTTTGAAGAAAAGGAGGGGAAAAATGTACTGTTTAAAATCGGCCGCGTCGATCATTCCACGCAAAATATTTGCCGCCCCCCACAAATAATCTTCTAATTCCTTCTGCGTCATATTATACTCTATAATTGCTTCAATTAATTTCAAAGTTTAATCTTATTTGATACGCATTATCCTGTTATACCACAGAATAATTATCCTAAAAAATCAGCCTGCATAATAGTAATTAACTCTGAAAAAACAAAAAATCCGGCGATATTATTGGGATACTCCCCCCACAACGCTAAAGCGGTTGTGCTATTTTTCCTCCGCGATTTCTTCCACAACGCTAAAGCGGTTGTGGTATTTTTCTCCGCGGTTTCTTCCACAACGCTAAAGCTATTGTGCCATTTTCCTCCACACTCTACACTATACACTCCACACTCTACACTATACACTCTACACTATACACTCCACACTAAATAACATTTAACATCTCACATTTAAATAGTAAATTAGCGTTGTCATTTTTCAAGTTGGATCAGGCCGTCATGAGCTACCACACAATCGCGTTTAAGTCCCGTTTGCCCGTTAAGTTGCGGGATGAACTGGAGCGGATATTTTTCTTCAACCTCCGGCAGGGGGCACATATCGAAAAAATTCAGCAGGCTCTTGAAGCCGACGGATTGGTTTCGATTGTGGAAGTGAAGGATTCGATCACCCTTTCATTCGAAAAAACGGAGGCCGAGTGCCTTTACGCGCTCGACAGTGAAAAGGAGGACGCGGCACTTCTGGGTGTTATTTGTTTTAAATGCGATACCGACCGTTGCAGGATCATCCATGTGGCAGTTGATCCCGATTGTGCCGCCTCGGGCGAGTATGAGTCGGAGCTTCTCACCTTCCGGCTGATTGAAAAGATCAGAAAAATGGCAATTGAAAAGAAAGTTGTATGGCTCGAGTTCCCCTACACGGGCAAAACGATCAAAATTAAAAACAAGATCATCGATATTCTGGAATAATATGGACCTTTTGCAGTTCACCCGAAATTTTGAATCAGCCATCGAGAGCGTTACACCGGGCTCGCTTAAACCCCTCTCCGAGTTCAGGCATGAGGTCGCGGGCTGGGACTCACTCGCTGCCCTTTCTGTTCTCGCAATGATCGACGCGGAGTACGACGTCACGGTTAAGGCAAACGACTTCATCGCCTGCGACACTATTGCTGATGTCTTCAAGCTTGTGGAGATTCAGAAAAGCTAACAAAGATGGCATTCGCGACACTTCAGAATGTGAAAATAACCGCCATGGCCGCGGCGGTTCCCTCAAAAAGGGAAAGTAATTTCGACCTCCCGTTCGATCCCGAAGTTAACCGTAAATTAGTTACCACCACCGGGATTGAATTCAGACATGTAGCCCCGGACGGCATGTGCGCCTCAGACCTCTGTTTCGCGGCAGCAGAGAAACTAATGAATGACAACAATATCGACCGTTCAACCATAGGGCTGCTGATCTTCAACTCCCAAACCCCTGATTATAAAATTCCTTACACTTCAGGCCACCTCCAACACCGCCTCGGTTTAAGCACCGATACCATCTGTTTCGACATGACGATGGGCTGCTCGGGCTACGTTTACGCCCTTTTCGTTGCCGGCTCGATGCTCGAAACTGGTCAGATCCGCCGGGCGCTTGTGCTCGCGGGGGATGTGCTGACACCTGAAGTTTCAAAATTTGACCGCTCCGCCCGGCCTTTGTTTGGAGATGCCGGTTCGGCGACACTTCTGGAATTTGAGGAAGGAAATATCTCGAAGTGGGGCCTCAACACCGACGGCAGTGGCTACAATTCACTATTGGTTGAAGCAGGTGGCGGAAGAAAAAGCACCACGGAAGAGTCGTTGATCTATAAGGAGTACGGCACCGGCATCAAGCGGCGCGAGACCGATGTGAACATCAGCGGGATGGATATTTTCAATTTTTCGATCTCATTGGTACCGAAAGTGATCAACGCTTTCATCGACCATTTTTCGATCAATAAGGATGAGATCAATCTATGGCTGCTCCATCAGGCGAACCTGATAATCAACAATATTTTGGCGAAAAAGCTTGAAATTCCGGCGGGTAAAATGCCTCTTTCACTTCATGAGTTTGGCAACACTTCATCGGTTTCGATACCACTGACGGCAGTTACCAAAGGGAAGTTTGAGATCGAAAAGGGTGCTTCGAGGGTGTTTATGAGTGGATTTGGCACGGGGCTTTCGTGCGCCTCATGCGTGCTCGATCTGGCCGGAGTCAGGTTCTCAGACCTTGTTTTTCTCGACTAAAACCCTCTCATACTCTGCTATCATCACCGCGGCATTTTTTTTCAGGTCGTAACGATCGGCCACCCGTTTTTTCGCGGCTTCTCCAACTCTCTCCCTTAATGCCGGATTTCGGATCAATTCAATGAGTTTCGACTTTATGGCATCGAGATCCCCAACCGGCACATGAAAACCTGAAACGCCATCCTCAACCAGATACTGCAGGCCTCCTGTTTTTGAGACAATGCACGGAACACCGCACGACATCGCCTCTACCACCGAGACGCCGAACGTCTCCTCAACCCGTGTGGGGTAAACCTCAATATCAAATCCGCGGTGAACCCCAAGTATCTGATCATTCGGCACATACCCGCTGAATTTTACCTTGTCCCCGACTCCAAGTTCACCGGTAAGCGCGCTAAACTTATCAATACAGGGGCCACTCCCCACCAACTCAAGTAAAGGGGAAACTCCCACTCCCTCCAACTCACTCACCACCCCCGCGAACGCGCGGATAAGTAAATCCTGCCCATATACCTCCGAAACAGTTTTCACGCAACCCACCCTAATAATCGATCCCTCACGACTCGCTACTCCCAACTCACTACTGATCTCACCACTCACTACTCGCCACTCACCACTTACCTCACCACTCGCTACTCGCCACTCGCCACTGACCTCAACACCAAAAGGAGTAATCACAAACTTCTTCCCGGTGTATGCCCCGGCAACATTAGCCATAAATTCTGAAGTTGAGAAGAGAAGATCAGCTCGGTTAAGAACAAATTTAACCATCGCCCGGTGAGCGGGAGATTTTTTCGGGAAGCTCACCACATCACTACCCCAAACAGAGACGGCAAAAGGATGAAATCCCGAAAGGGCACCGAGCAAACCGTAACTGGTGGCATAGTGCGCGTGAAGGATATCGGGTTTCAGTGCTTTAATTAACCGTTTAATGTTACCAAGTTCATGGAAATAGGTGAGTTTACCTGCCGAGCCCTCATCACCGGCAGATGCCGCGGAGGATACACCTCCCTCATGGATAGTCACCCCGCGGAAAGTTTCCGTGGCTCTGGTAAGACCAAATACATGCACTTCAATGCCCGCCCCCGCGAGCACTTCCGCCCATTTCTTCGTGTGTGCCGACCTTAGATCGGCGAGGAGCAAAATTTTCATCAATTCTCAGGTTCTCAGGTTCTCAGATTCTCAATGCGCCGCGGCGCACTCAAATTCTCAAGTTCTCCACTGCAAAAATATGCACTTCCCTCTTGCATTTAAGAAAAATATTTTTAATTATTCATTCCGGAGTTATTTTTTTTAATTGCCGTTTTAGAGACCAAAATCCTCATCACAACAAGAAACGAGGCATACAGTGAAGATCAATCTTAAACGCTTCAGAGTCTCAGGACCCGGAAAATTCAAACTCGCCAACCACCCCGCCGACTACACTGCCCGAATAAAATCAAAAGATGACGCAAAAACCGACCTTGTTGCCAACGTGAAGGCAATGGCGGATATGCAGGATATGATGTACGCTCACGACAAATGGGGGCTCCTCATACTCTTCCAGGCAATGGACGCGGGTGGCAAGGATGGCGCTATCAAACATGTTATGAGTGGACTTAACCCGCAGGGCACACAGGTTTTCAGCTTCAAACAACCATCTGCCGAGGAGCTCGACCATGACTACCTCTGGCGCTACACAAAATCGCTTCCGGAAAGAGGCAGGATCGGCATTTTTAACCGCTCTTATTATGAGGAAGTGCTGGTAGTAAAGGTTCACAACCTCCTCGAAGCTGAAAAACTCCCCGACCCCGTGGTTAATAACAATATATGGAAAGAACGTTACCGCCAGATCAGAAACTTCGAGCAATACCTGAACGATAATGGAATAAAGGTGCTGAAATTCTTTCTGAATGTATCAAAGGGTGAGCAGAAAAGAAGGTTCCTTGAGAGGATCGAGAATCCCGCCAAGAACTGGAAGTTCTCATCTTCCGATCTGAAAGAAAGGGCCTACTGGGATCAATACCAAAAAGCCTTCGAGGAAGCGATCGCCAACACTTCCACCAAGGATAACCCATGGTACATCATCCCCGCCGATAAGAAGTGGTTCGCGCGACTCATTATCTCAGAGATAATCGTTGAGAAACTGAAGGAATTGAAGGTGCACTACCCCGTTATCTCCGATGAACACCGCGCCAACCTGCAGAAGTACCGGGAGGCTTTGGAATCGGAGGAGTAGGTGTTCGTTTAGTGTAGAGTGTAGAGTGTATAGTGTAGAGTGTATAGTGTAGAGTGTGGAGTTTTTGGGGTGGGGTGTTTGGTCCGCCGCGGCGGATCAGGTATTATTTAAAGTTACCCGGATTTCACGGATTCTACACGGATTCCTAAGATGTTTATAGGACGCGGATACACGCAGATTTTAAGCCTGCCCCTTCGGGGGATTTCCGCGGAGAATTGTTAATAACTCTCCGCGTTCATCCGTTTAATCCGTGTGTATCCGCGTTCCATTAAAGATTAATTTCCCTCGCTACTCACTACTCGCCCCTCGCTACTCGCCCCTCGCTACTCACTACTCACCACTCACTACTTAACAAGCAGCATCTTACGGGAAGCGGTGAAAGCACCGGCCTTGATCTCGTAGATGTAGAGGCCGCTGTTGAGTTTTGAAGCATCGAACTGAACGGAGTGGTTGCCCGCGGGCATTAGACCGTTAACGAGTTCAGCTACCTTTTCGCCCAATGTGTTGTAAACGTTAAGTGTCACATTCCCGGCAACGGGTAAGGCGTAACGGATAACAGTTGACGGATTGAACGGATTCGGGAAATTCTGTCCGAGCGAGAAAACCGTTGGGTTAAGTTCAACCTCGATCGTGTTCGAATAGCTGAAGGAGCCGTCGAAATCGATCTGTTTTAATCTGTATTCGATCTTCCCGCTTGTAGCGTTTTCATCACGGAAGTTGAAGGTTTTCTGATCCGTGGTGGTTCCGTTACCGGTTACAAATCCGATATTCTGCCATTCAACTGAAGTTTTTCTCTCCACTTCGAAGCCGCGGTTATTGAGCTCGGTGGCGGTCGTCCAGGTTAAATTGACTACACTTCCATTGCTTGATGCCGTAAAAGAAGTCAATTCAACAGGAAGTGGCACCAATTCCGGAGGGAGTCTCAGTGCTGTTGTGCCGCCTGTGGGGTTAACCGTGTTAACAGCTCCCCAAAGACCGTCGGCATCAGTCGCGGGATGTGGGAGAAGGTTGCCGGCGAGGTCGCGTGCTTCAACCCTTCTTACGCCGTTCGGGTTATTGTTCGGTATCGCCATTCCCCATGAGCCAGGTATCGCGTTCACGCTGTCGCTGTAGAAAGCGGCGTATGAATTGGCGGTGGTGTTGGCGGTGCCGTCATCTTCAACGAAAGTGGCGGCGAGGGGTCTGCCCGTGCCTGCTTCGTTGTCATAAAGTAGCACAAAACTTTTCGCCGGCGCTGTAGAGCGGCTCCAAATCCCTGTTCCGGAAGTATCTGACGCGGTATTAAGCAGAGCGATAATTTTGGTTGAGTCGGGTGAGGTCAGACGTGTAGCCACGGAAGTGCCACCCGCGCCGTTGTTCAGCATGATCCTCGGGAAAACATATTTGCCCGGTATAAATCTTGTGGCGTTACCTGTCGGCTCGGTAACGAACCATCCCGTGAAGCTGCCGGAGGAATTGGCGCGGAACTCACCGTAATTTCCGGCTGTCGACATAGAGGGACCGGAAGACCTAACGAATGGCCTGTCAGCC
>JAEYUD010000148.1 GCA_023433685.1 Bacteroidota bacterium | reverse complement strand
TAACTCAATCTGCGGCTGCCCCTTCGGGGGCGGCCTCTTTTTTAAAGCAAGCCCAACTTTTTCATTTTCCTCCAGAGAGTTGAGGGGCTCATTCCCGGTACAGAAGCTCCTTTTTTCAGATGCCCCTATAAGGCTTTAATGTTCTAACCACCGGACTCATTATCTTTGCAATTGGACTTTCACTTAAACAGGTAATTTATGACAACTGAGCTATGGGCACGCCTCCAGTTCGCCTTTACCATATCATTCCATTATATTTATCCCCCCCTCAGTATCGGTCTTGGGGTGATACTTGTAATAATGGAGGGACTTTATTTAAAGACGGGCAACAAGATGTATGAAGTGATGACGAAATTCTGGTTGAAGATCTTTGCCCTGACCTTCGCCATGGGTGTCGCCACCGGTATTGTGATGGAATTTGAATTCGGTACCAACTGGGCTACCTACTCCCGCTTTGTTGGCGATATTTTCGGCAGCGCCCTCGCCGCCGAGGGAATCTTTGCCTTCTTCCTCGAATCGGGCTTTCTGGCAATTTTGCTTTTCGGCTGGAACAAGGTTGGTCCCAAAATGCACTTCTTCTCAACCATAATGGTGTCACTTGGTGCGATGCTGAGCGCGGTGTGGATCGTTGTTGCCAATTCGTGGCAACAGACACCCGCGGGTTACCACATCGTGGTTAATAATGGCGTTGCCAGGGCGGAAGTGACCGATTTCTGGGCGATGGTATTCAATCCCTCAAGCGTTGACAGGCTTTCACACACACTCGGCGGCTCGTTCCTCGCGGGGGCTTTTCTCGTAATATCCGTCAGCGCCTACTATTTGCTTAAAAAAAGGCATGATGATATTGCAAAATCAGGAATGCAGATCGGGCTCGGCTTCGCCACCTTCGCGGTATTTTTTCAGTTGTTTACCGGGCACTCAAGCGCGTCAGGTGTGGCGGTAAATCAACCCGCGAAACTTGCCGCTTTTGAAGCCCACTATGATTCATCAGCTGCCGCCGATCTCTATGCCTTCGGCTGGGTGGATGAGGCGAACAAAAAAGTTCACGGAGTCGCGATTCCGGGCATGCTCAGTTTTCTGATCCATGGTGATCCAAAAGCTCCCGTTAAAGGGCTGGATGCCATTCCAAAGGATGAGAGACCTCCGGTTCAATTTACATTTCAGGTCTATCACTTAATGGTGGCGATCGGTTTCACTTTGATAGGGCTAACCCTGGTCTCACTCTTCCTACTGTGGCGCGGAAAACTGTTTACATCAACTCTCTGGTTGAAAATAATGGTCGCCTCGGTTTTGCTTCCACAGATCGGAAATCAGGTTGGGTGGTATACAGCCGAGGTGGGGCGACAGCCGTGGATCGTTTATGGTCTGATGAAAACTTCCGAAGCCTTCTCAAAAACCGTGACCTCTGAACACATCATTTTCTCGTTGGTTCTCTTCACGATTATTTATGCCGGGCTTTTTGTGGTGTTCCTTTACCTGCTTGACAAGAAAATAAAGCACGGTCCCGATATCGAGGCTCAGGAATTTGATGACGCGGCAAACCACAGACTGACGGTGTGACCATGGAATTTACATTTGACTTGAACACGATCTGGTTCATTCTCATAGGCGTTCTCCTTTCGGGGTACGGAATCCTCGACGGTTTCGATCTCGGGGTGGGCTCGCTGCACCTCCTCACCAAGAGCGACCTCGACCGGAGGATACTCCTCAATTCTATCGGACCCGTCTGGGACGGTAACGAAGTGTGGCTTGTCACGGGCGGAGGTGCCCTTTTCGCGGCATTTCCCGATGTGTATGCCACCGCGTTCTCGGGATTTTACATTCCGTTCATGCTACTGCTTTTCATGCTGATATTCAGAGCCGTTTCTATTGAGGTGCGAAGCAAAAGTGAAGGGAAAAGATGGCGGGCGAACTGGGACAGGGCTTTCTCGGTCTCCTCAATTGTTATTTCTCTCCTGATCGGTGTCGCGATCGGTAACGTCATACTCGGCGTGCCGATAGATAAGAACAAAGAGCTCTACAGCAATTTCCTCGACATGCTAAACCCCTACGCGCTTTTGGTGGGGCTCACGACTGTCGCGGCCTTCATGATGCATGGAGCCATCTACCTCGTAATGAAAACTGATGGTGAACTTCAGAAGCAAGTAAAGGGGTGGGTGAACAACACGATCATCTTCTTCGTTATCACTTATGTAACCGCCACTATGGCAACGCTGATATACATCCCTCACATGGTACAGCCTTTCAGGGATCATCCTGTTTTCTTCCTCCTCGCGATCCTGAACATGCTTGCAATCGCCAACATCCCGAGGGAGGTGAACCGCGGGAAGGAGTTTTTGGCCTTCCTCTCGTCTTCGGCGGCAATTCTTAGTCTTATGGCACTCTTCGCCGTTGGGTTGTTCCCGAACTTCCTGATTTCTTCGGTCAATCCGGAGTACAGCCTGACGATCTACAACGCTGCCTCTTCACAGAAAACGCTCGGCATTATGCTTACGCTGGCAATTATTGGCATTCCGTTCGTGCTTGCCTACACCATCAGCATCTACTGGGTTTTCAGAGGAAAGGTGAAGCTGGATAAGATGAGCTATTAGTTATTAGTTATTAGCTATTAGTTATAAGCAGGTTGAACTATTTTATATGACCGCCTCATTGGTTGACACAGGATCAGGTGAATGTCTGGTTTTCACCTGATCCTGTTAATGAGTAATGATTTACGGATTATGGAGTCTACTTTTTTCTGGAGTAGGCTGTGTCCCAAAGCATCGATTCTTTGCTGTCTTTGGTGACGTACATCGCGATGTTAAAATGGTCTGTGTCGGTTGAATTAAGCACGCAGCGGAAGTTTACATCTTTTTTCGCGGCGGGATCCACGAACGAACCGAACATTTCGAGGTAGCCTTTATTAAAGTCCATCTTTCCGGATGAGAATGTAAAACCGGTGCCCATGTTGTCGATCCAAAAGGCGAGAAACTCTTGTTTCACGTTATCGAAACCAAAGATCTGAATTGCCTGGAAGGGCATGCCCCAGGCTGTACCATCGTGGTTTATTTGAAGATATCTGCCACCGAGTATCATCTCCGCTTTCGCGGTTCCATTCTCGATATCAGGTGCTTTCCCGGGTTCTGAGAACATTTTCATCTGATAGTCCCAGTTCCCTTCACTTTGAGCGAGGTGTTGGTGGAACGGCCCCGGTGTCAGGTAGTCCATGTATGCTTTCATCTCATCATTGGTTTGCGCGAATGAAGCGAAAGCGAATAAAACGGTAAGAACGATAGTAAGTTTTTTCATGATGATTCCATAAATTTAACGCCTGTGGAGAGCCGGGATGTGGTAACTTAAGTATCCGGGGGAAGTGGCTCTTAAATAAAAGTCTGCCGGGCGTAAAAATAGTATTATTTTCCGGGATCACAATATGGATGGGATTTGAGGTGGTCAGGTGTCTTTATCCATAGCGTCACCACTGTTGGCGAAAATGGCGGGGAGTATTCAGAGTCAAGGAAATTCATTTTAATAAAATAACATCAAGGAGTTGAAATGGTATCATTTAAAGGCGGCAACGGCACATCACAAGAAGAAGCAATAATAATCGATGGCGCTGAAGACACCGCGGAAGGTGTCGGTGCAGAATATTACTACATCGACAGATTAAGGGAAGCAACCGGTCTGGAGTTAAAACTGATGAAGCAGTCACTCATTCACGACGAAGAGAAGCATTACGACCTGATGTTGCTCGGACTGGATAATGGTGAAGATTTCGAACTCTGGTTTGACATCACCGGATTCTACGGCAAATTTAACCTCTGACAGTCATAAATAGCCGGTTTCTTGCGGGTGATCAGCCGTCGTAATACTTTTCGTACGCGTCGATGATCTCTTTAACGAGGCGGTGACGGACCACATCGGTTTTCTCGAAGAAGGAAAATCCGACGCCTTCAATTCCGCTTAAGATCTCCTGCGCCTTTACCAGACCGCTCACGGTCTTGGTGGGGAGATCGATCTGGGTGATATCACCGGTGATGATCGCCTTTGACTCGGTACCAAGCCTTGTAAGGAACATCTTCATCTGCACGTCGGTGGTGTTCTGGGCTTCATCAAGGATGACAAATGCCCGGTTCAGAGTACATCCGCGCATATAAGCGAGGGGGATTATCTCGATTATACCTTTCTCAAGGTATGCCTTCACCCTTTCAGCCGGAAGCATGTCTTCCAGCGCGTCGTAAAGGGGGCGGAGGTACGGATCAATTTTTTCTCGCAGATCGCCCGGGAGGTATCCCAATTTTTCGCCTGCTTCAACGGCGGGGCGGGTCAGGATTATCTTCTTAACCGCGTTCTTCTTTAGCGCTGCCACCGCGAGGGCTACCGCCATATATGTCTTTCCGGTTCCCGCGGGGCCAATGGCAAAACAGATGTCGTTGGTTAGAGCTGTTTTAAGATAGGCAAGCTGCCCCGGTGTGCGGGCTTTGATAACATCATCCTTGGTGTAGAGAATGATCTTGTCGAAGTCCTCATCCTGTTTCGCCTGCTTGCCGTTGTTGGTAAGCTCAAGTATCAGTTTCACATCCTGCTCTTTGAGCCTCCCCGAGGTATTCAGGGCATAGATCATCTCTTTGATGATCTTCTCTATACGCTCCACTTCAATTTGGGTGCCTTTTAATGTAAGCTGGTCACCGCGTACAATTATAGCGGAGTTAAAATACTCTTCGAGCACCTGGAGGTGAATATCGTTGGGCCCGAGAAGTTTTTGAAGGTCGACACCTTCAAGGGATAATTTTTTTTCGAATTCCGGCATTTATTCCTGTGTTTGGTCTGAAAATATAAAAAGCCCTCAATGCGTGAGCATCAAGGGCTTCGTAGAAATCATTCTGAAAAATGATCAGAAAACAAATCGACTACTAAGGAGCCGGTTTGTAGTTTCTTCCCATCTTTGATACCTGATTGATCTCATCGGCGGTCAGGTTAGGAATAGTATAAACCTGGTTCGGGAAGATGAGGTCAGGGTTGTTTCCGATAACTTCCTGGTTGGCTCTCCAGATGGCTGGCCAAGCGGCGCCCTTGCTGTAGAATTCAGTTTTGGAAGCGATGCACCAGAGGCAATCACCTTTTACAACGGTGTACTTTTTGGTATCAGGCACAACGATAACATCAAGGTCTTTCTTCCATTTTGCCATCAGGTCAGGAAGATAAACATGAAGTGTGTTGTAGAATTCAGGAAGAGCAGAAAGTTTGCTGTTCTGGAGCTCTTTAAGTTCAGCTTCTCTTGCTGAATATGGAGCTTCTCTTCTTTCGATCTTGCCTTTAAGTTCGTTAACTTTCATGGCAAAAACTGATACATCAGAAGCATTGGCATCGAGTGATTTGTAAAGATCATCCATGCAGTCTTCGTAGCTCTGAATACCATCGAGCTGTTTCTGGACGTTTGCAACGTCTTTATTGAGCTGATCAACTTGCGAGCTAAGGTTGAGTTCAACCGCTTTCAGTGAATCCATTTTGGCTTTGTACTGATCGCAGCTAAGGTCTCTCTGGGCAAAAAGCGAACCGGAGAGAACAACCAAAGCGAAAGCAGCAATTTTCATCGAAAATTTCATCTTTGTCTCTCCTGTTACTTTTGGATTTTTTTCAAATTAGCGTTAACTGTATTCTTCAGCTGATTGCATTCTTCCAGTTTTTTCTGTTTTGCTGCGATCTGCTTGTTAATATCGGCTTTCTTTCCATTTAACTGTGAAATGGTGGAATGCTTCTGATTAACAGAGTTCTGAAGAGCATCTAAAGCTGCGTACTCCTGATCACTGACACTGCAGCAACCTGCAAAGAATACTGTCGATAAACCGACTACAGCCAGCATTTTTCCTAGCTTCATAGGCTTCTCTCCTTTTTGTTATGTGTTGTTTCGAAATTATTGAAAAATCAAATATCGCAAAGATACAAAAAATTGCATAAACGGATTATCAATTTACGAAGTTAATCAATATTTAATATACCCAGGTTGGAGAAACTTACAAATTTTGTTCCTGCAACCACAATATGATCAAGTAATTTGATGCCGAATATCTCACAAGCCTGCTTAATACGCTTTGTAACCTTCCTGTCTTCCACGCTAACCTCGGGTGTGCCACTTGGGTGATTGTGGCTGATAATTATCGATTTCGCGTTCAGGTCGAGACATCTTTTAATAATTTCCCTGACATCCACCAGGCTGTGATCGATGGTTCCCTTGAAAAGCTCTTCTATCTTTATAACCCTTCCGCCGGTGGTAATAAAGGCCACCATGAACTTCTCAACGGGCTCGTTCTTAAGATACCTGATGAAGTGCTCCGCGATTATATCGGGTGAAGATATCCTGCCACTGAGGTACTCCCGGTCGGAGGTTTGCACCCGTTTGGCTATCTCGAACAATGCAGAGAGTGTTATCGCTTTATCCCTGCCGATTCCCTGAAATTCGTTCTTGAAGTAACCATCGGATTTTGAGGCAAGTTCATTAAGACCGCCCGATCTTTCGATCATTTCACGCGCGAGATCGAGCACATTCTTTCCTTTTGTGCCGGTACGGAGGATTATTGCCAGCAATTCAGAGTCAGTGAGTGAACTGATCCCTTGATTTACCGCTTTTTCCCTTGGTTGCTCATCTTTTGGATGGTCTTTTATCGTCATTTGCCCGTTATATTTTCAGTTTAAGGAAGAGACTGAACCTGCCAAGTGTGTATTGCAGGATATTAAGCGAGAGGTTCGTCCTTCTCGCGTCGAAAACTATTTTTCCCTTGATGCCGTCGTAATCAACCCCCGCTGCTATTTCATTCATGACCGCGGCAGCATCGAAATTGTTCTTTTCAAGCAGCTTGATGAACATCGATGTGGCATCGAAGCCATAGAGCGGGTTCCGGTCGAAAAGATAGCCGGTGAGATCGTAAAATTCCTTGTTCAGTTTCTGATAACCGTTCTCTGAGATATCGAGAAAATAGTCGGAATCAACATAAACAGAGGAGAGGAAGGGTGCCGGATCACCGAACACATCGCTCAAGAGCCAGTCCTGATTAACATATACATTTTTGCTGAAGACTAATTTTCTCAACTGTTCGTTAACCGCATTCGCGTGTTTCACATCACTGACGGGGATGTAGAGCCCGTCAAACGCAGTGGCTGCATCTTCTATATCCTCCACCATTGCCTCAAGTTTGGCCTCTTTAAGGTCTTTATTGGTATAGGTTTTGGTAAAAGTTACTTTTCCGCCGAGTCTTTCAAATTCTTCTTTGAATTTTTCCGCGAGGAGCGCGGAGTAACCCTCTTTGTTGTAGACAATTCCGATCTTCGATATTCCGTGGAAATTGCGGGCGAAGTTCGCCATTATCCTGCCCCGTGTTGAGAATGCCGGATTTGCCTGCAGTACTACAGGTGAGAGTTGCGGCAGGGTTTCGTCGGTTGCCGTGGGTGAGACTATCGGGAGTCCCATGTCAGCAAATACGGAGATCAGGTCTTTTGAGTCCTGACTCGAAGTGGAGCCGATAATTCCTTTAAGGTTTTTGAATGACTGCACTTCTTTTTTAAGTGAAGCGATAAATGAACTGTCAGTGCGGGTATCACGAATGAAAAGCCCGATCTTGTTTTCACTTTTCAGATTATGAAGGTGAACGGCGTATTTGATCCCTTCGAGAACCTGATAAGAGCGCCTCTCAAGGTATGGCTTACCTTTTTCAGTGAAGGGGAGAAGCACGGCAATGTTGTATGTGTCGTCCTGCACCCCATAGTCTGCCTGAGCAAACAGTGAGGTGGAAATAACCATGAAAAGAATGAACAGGCTAAATATCCTTGACAAGGTCGTCGTCCCTTTTAGTGATAAGCATTTTCAAAAAATTATTGGTTCTCTCGCTGGAGGAGTCGATCTCAAGCGAAGCTTTCAGGAAACCCTCGGCATCTTTATACCGATTTTTCGCGAGGAGTACCATCGCGAGGGAGTTGTAAATGACCACAGATGGCTCATTGTTCTCTTCAATATATCTGCGGCAGAGTTTCTCAATCCGCGCGTTATCCTTCAGTGCCTCATAAATTCCGGCAGCGAGTTCCCATGTCTCACGCATGGTGGAGCCAAGACTTAGTGAAGTCTCAACCTGTTCTGCCGCATGTGAGTACATTCCGATGAGAGAATAATACAACGCGAGGTAATGGTACACTTCCGGGTTGGTTGGCATCAGTTGGGCAGCCATTTCAAGGTATGGCAGGGCAACATTAAGCTTCCCGAGTGTTATGTAGCATCGGGCGAGATAAAGGTTTGTATCACCGAGAAATGCTGACTCAAGCTCCATTTCGAGGAAGTGCTGCAAACTTTTAATTGCCTGTTCATGGTTCCCAACATGAAAAGAAGAGAGACCGTGGATGAAATAGGTGATAGTGTCATAGCCCATGTCTTCCATACGGTCGAGCACGCTTACCGATTCTTCCCACATTTGATGTTTGAAGAAGAAGTGCCCGGCGAAAAGGCTGATCTCGTTGTCATCACTGAAATGCTCGAGCATCTCATCTATCAGTTTAATAGCGGAGTCTGATCGCCCCATCTTTTCATAAATTTCCACTAATTTATACCAGGCGGTGTGGTCATCGAAGAAATCGTCGATGATCGCCTGATACATCTGAATGGCGTGGAGCATTTTACCACCGCCTTCAAATTCCTGCGCGCGTTTCAGTCTGTGCGTCAGTTCAAAATTCTTTTCGTTTTTCATTCCCACTCGATTGTTGCCGGAGGCTTTGAGCTGATATCGTAAACAACTCTGTTAACTCCGCGTACATGATTGATAATTGTGTTTGAGACATCCGCCAGGAACTCGTGATCGAAGCGGTACCAGTCGGCTGTCATACCGTCAACGGAAGTGACAGCCCTGAGGGCGAGAACGTTTTCATAGGTTCGCTGGTCACCCATTACTCCCACCGTCTGCACCGGGAGGAGAACGGTAAAAGCCTGCCATATCTTGTCGTAAAGGTCGTATTCTTTAATTTTTGCGATAAATATTTCATCGGCATCACGGAGTATCTCAAGCCGGTCGCGGCTAACGTCGCCGAGCACCCTGACGGCGAGACCCGGACCGGGGAAGGGGTGCCGTTTAATAAATTCTTCCGGTATGTCAAGCGAAAGACCGATCTTCCTTACTTCATCCTTAAAGAGCTCTCTGAGGGGTTCTATAAGTTTAAGGTTCATTTTTTCGGGGAGCCCGCCCACGTTATGGTGCGATTTTATGGTTACTGATGCCCCTTTTACCGGAACCGACTCAATAACATCGGGATAGAGGGTGCCCTGTACAAGAAAAGCTGCGTTTTCGATCTTTCGGGCCTCTTCTTCAAAGACCTCGATGAAAGTATGCCCTATTATCTTTCTTTTTTCCTCGGGTGATTCAACCCCCGCGAGCCTGTCGAGGAAGAGGTCAGAGGCATCCACGTGGATTATCTTGAGTCCCGTTCTTTCGCGGAGTTGTTTCACAACTTTTGCCGACTCATGCTTCCGCATAAGCCCGTTATCAATGTGAACACAAACCAAATTCTCGCCGAGGGCCTTGTGAACCATCACGGCAGCCACGGTTGAATCGACCCCGCCACTTAGGGCACAAAGCGCGACAGAACTGCCCGCCACTTCTTTAATTTGCCGTATGCTCTCTTCTATAAAGGCGCCGGAGTTCCAGTCGGGCTTGCAGCCACAGATACCAAAGAGGAAATTTGAAAGTATCTCCTTCCCGTAACCGGTGTGATAAACCTCGGGGTGGAATTGCAGCCCGAAGACCGGTCTGTCATCAGCTGCTATCGCGCAATTCTCTGTGTTGGGTGAGGAGCCGATCTTTCTGAATCCGTAGGGGAGGGTTTTAACATGGTCACCATGACTCATCCAGACGGTTGATTCCGCCGGTATCTCATCGAATAGCGGGTTGTCTTTCTCAAGAATATTGAAGGTGGCCTTGCCGTACTCGCGCCTCTCTGCTTTTTCGACAATTCCGCCGAGTGAGTAGGAGATAAGCTGCAAGCCGTAACAGATACCGAGCACCGGTATGCCGAGCGAAAAAAGGGCGTCATCCACAGATGGAGCACCGTCATCCTTTACAGACATCGGACCGCCGGAGAGGATGATCCCCCGCGGGTTGATCTCTTTTATCTCATCAATTGTGATGTTGTGAGGATGGATAAGTGAAAAGACGGAAAGCTCCCTGACCTTGCGGGCGATGAGCTGGGTATACTGCGAACCAAAATCGATAATGAGGATCGTGGATCCGGTCATGGTGAAACAGCCTGGGATAACGTGTGATCAGATAAATGAAAAAAGAGGCTGCCTCAACTCGCTTGAAACAGCCCTTTGAAAATCAACCCTCGCGGGTTTATGCTCCGACGAGTTCGCCGTAGGCAGCCGCGTCGAGGAGGCCGTCGAGATCTGCCGGATCGGTGATCTCTATCTTGATCATCCAGCCTTTTCCGTAAGGATCCTGGTTGATGAACTCGGGTGAATCGTTCAGATCGCTACTGATCTCAAGGATTTTCCCGCCACAGGGGGCGTAGAGTTCGCTCACGGTCTTAACGGCTTCGATCGTACCGAAGTTTTCATCCTTTGAAATGATATCGCCAATACCTTTGGTAATGTCAACGAAGACAACGTCACCAAGTTCGCCCTGGGCATAGTCGGTTATACCGATGGTACCGGTATTGCCTTCAATGAGGATCCACTCGTGGTCTTTTGTATATTTAAGCTCTGCTGGAATATTCATTTTTTCTCCGGAAATTTAATTTTTCTCTTTTGGTTTGAATCCTTCGAGGAACGAAGTGTCGAACTCGCCGGATATAAACCTTTCATCTTCCAAAACATCGAGGTGGAAGGGGATAGTGGTTTTTATTCCCTCGATAATAAACTCTCCAAGCGCCCTTTTTGCTTTCGCGATGGCGGAAAGGCGGTCTTTATCCCATACAATCAGTTTCGCGACCATCGAATCGTAATACGGGGGGATGGTGTACGACTGATAGATGTGAGAGTCAACCCGCACACCCAGACCACCGGGGAAATTTAACGATTCAATTCTGCCGGGTGAAGGTCTGAAATTATTGTCAGGGTCTTCTGCGTTGATCCTGAACTCGAACGCGTGACCTTTTGGCCGGTTGTTCGGAGCCTCTATCACGTGTCCCGCGGCAGCACGGATCTGCTGTTTTATCAGGTCGGTTTCGTAAACCATTTCAGTTACGGGGTGTTCTACCTGAATACGGGTGTTCATCTCCATGAAGTAGAAGTTTTTGTCTTTGTCGAGGAGGAACTCAATTGTACCAACACTTTCGTAATTGATCGCTTTGGCAGCGAGCACCGCGGCTTCACCCATTTTGTCACGAAGCGCCTGATCAAGTGCCGGTGAGGGTGATTCCTCAATGAGTTTCTGGTGCCTTCTTTGTACCGAGCAGTCGCGTTCACCGAAGTGGTAGTGATTTCCGTGCTGGTCGCCAATCACCTGGATCTCCACGTGTCTCGGGTTAAGCACGAGCTTCTCGATATAGACATCGCCGTTTCCGAACGCGGCATCAGCTTCGGCCCGCGCGGTCTGGAATGCCAGCTCGAACTCTGATTCCTCTTTAACCACGCGCATTCCCTTACCACCACCCCCCGCGGAGGCTTTGATAATAACCGGGAACCCGATCCCTTTTGCAAGTTCTTTGGCAACGTTAACGTCGTCAACTATACCGTCACTGCCGGGGATAACGGGAACATTATTCTTCTTCATCGTCTCTTTTGCAACGGCTTTATCGCCCATTGTTCTGATCATATCAGCAGTGGGACCGATGAATTTGATGCCTGATTCAGCGCAAATCTCTGAAAAACCGGCATTTTCGGCGAGGAACCCGTATCCCGGGTGGATTGCGTCCGCACCTGTCACGGTGGCAGCCGACATTATAACGGGTACTTTAAGATAGCTGTTTCTGCTTTCCGCGGGTCCGATGCACACCGCCTCATCAGCGAATGTAACGTGGAGTGAGTTCCTGTCGGCCTCTGAAAACACGGCAACGGTTTTTATCCCGAGCTCTTTACAGGCTCTTATGATCCTGAGGGCTATCTCGCCACGGTTGGCAATTAAAATTTTCTTGAACAAACCTTACCTCGCCGTCCGTTAATCGGGCTTGATAAGGAAGAGACCCTGTCCGTACTCCACGGGGCGGCCATTATCCACGAGTATCTTTTCAACAGTGCCGGCGATGTCGCACTCGATCTCATTCATCAGCTTCATTGCTTCAACTATGCAAAGCACCGAACCCTGCTCAACCCTGTCGCCAACTTTCACGTATGAATCGGCATCAGGTGCGGGTGAGCGGTAGAATGTACCAACAATGGGAGACTTGATCTCGTGAAGTTTTTCCGCGGGAGAGGGTGCAGCCTGAGGAGCTGCTGCAGCAGGCGCGGCTTGTGGAGCTGCCACCGGTGCAGTTTGAGGCATCTGGGCCACTGTGTAGTTTACGGGTCCCGGAGCAGCACTTCCATACTTGGAAATATAGATCCTCGACTCTTTTTCCTCGATCTCGAGTTCAGAGATACCGCTTGTTTCAACCAGCTTTACAAGACGACGGATGAGATTGATATCCATTTTAATCCTGTTTTAGATTTGTAAATTAAGATTTTACTCTTTCCATGTATTCACCCGTGCGGGTGTCTATTTTAAGGAGATCATCTTCGTTGATGAAAAGAGGAACCATTACGGTGGCTCCTGTTTCCAGCTTCGCAGGTTTTAAAGCGTTGGTTGCAGTATCACCCCTGAATCCGGGTTCTGTTTCAACCACTTTGAGTGCTATATGCACAGGAATTTCAACACTGATTATCTTTTCACCTTCCATCAGCATGTCAACATCGAGTCCCTCTTTGAGGAACTTGACACCATCACCAAACGAGGCGTTGGGAACATTTATCTGGTCGTAGGTTTCATTGTCCATACACACAAGTGTATCTCCATCAGCATAAAGGTACTGGAATTTTCTTCTTTCAACCTTCACCACGTCAAGGCTTTCACCCGAGCGGAAAGTGTTTTCGAGCACCCTGCCTGAAGTCAGGCTTTTAAGGGTTGTGCGCACAAAAGCGCCACCTTTGCCGGGTTTAACATGAAGGAAATCGGTTACTGTGTATAAATCATGCTTAAATCTAATTATCAAACCATTGCGGAGATCTGAAGTGTCGGCCATATACCTGTTATCTGATTGTTAAAAAAAAGACAAAAACTGAACATGCAAAATATAATTTTAGCGGGAGAGTACAAAAGAACTTCGGAACTTCAGTGCGCCGCGGCGCACTGAAGTATTTTGAAGTTTGATTTAATTTTCTGATATTTCGATCAATAAATGAGGTTTAATATGGCATTAAGAAATAAACTGTTATCCGTTGAAATCAAGGGGTATAAATCTTTTGATTCGTTGGGGCAGAAATTTACACCAGGTGCGCTTACCGTTCTTATTGGTGCCAATGGGGCAGGTAAATCAAATTTGGTCTCATTATTTAAAATGATAAGCTTCATGATGCGGGGGAGCTTCCAGAATTTCGTGGGTTTGAACGGAGGCGCCAGAAGTCTGCTTAATTTCGGTCCAAAAAAGACAAAGCAGATCGAATGCAAAATATCATTCGAAACACATGATTCCATAGATGTTTACACTTTTGTAGTAACCTACGCAGCCGGAGATACCTTTATATTTACTGAGGAGGAGCTTATTTGGTCGAAAGAGGGAGAGGAGAATCCATATCAGCGAATATTTGAATCTGGTAACAAGGAATCTTCTATTTTCACTAATAACAATACCGGCAATAACGGTCCTCTGAAAGTAATTGAAAAGTTGCTCAAGAGAATTCAGGTTTTCCAGTTTCACGACACATCCACCGAATCAGGGATGAGGGGAAAAAGTTTATTGTCTGATAACAAGTACCTCAGAAGTGATGGTAGCAATCTGGCGACAATTTTATACTATCTATCCAACAACGAAACAACCCGTCAATATTTTAGTCGGATAGAGAATTATGTAAGACTAATAATGCCAGAGTTTAAGTGTTTTATTTTGGAACCGGATTCACTGAACGAAAACAGTATTTTGCTTAAATGGATGGGAAACGACTCTGATTATGTGTTTGGCCCACATCAACTTTCAGATGGATCATTGAGATTCATCGCTCTGATCACACTATTGCTTAGGCCTCAGAATTTGCTACCATCTGTCGTTGTTATTGATGAGCCTGAATTGGGGCTTCACCCGGCAGCAATTTCAATTTTAGCCTCTATAATGAATGGAGTTAAAGAAAGCACACAAATTATTGTCGGTACTCAATCAGTCAATTTACTCAATGAGGTTGACCCCTTGGATATAGTTGTGGTTGAAAAGGATATTGTTTCCGGGGGTACAAAGTTGTTGAAGCCCGAACCTGAGACTCTTGATATCTGGTTGGAAGAGTACAGTCTCGGTGAGCTTTGGGAGAAAAATGTGTTGGGGGGGAGACCATGAATGAAGGTCTAAGATTGAATTTTATTGTTGAAGGGCAAACCGAGGAAATATTTGTGAAAAAAATTCTTCAAAAAGAATTCTTGGACAGAAACATCTATTTATTCCCAAGGTTGGTTGCGAATCGAAAGAGTAATAAGCGAAAATTCAAGGGTGGATGAGTAAGTTACCAAAAAGTCAAAAATGATATACTAAGATGGCTAAAAGAAGACCCCAATCCTGACGCATGGTTCACCACCATGTTTGATTTTTATGCATTACCAAACGATTTCCCAGGATACGATAAATTGATACCTGGTATGAATCCATATACAAAGGTGAAGTTGTTGGAAGAGGAGTTCAAACAGGATATCGGTCATCATAACTTCATTCCATACATTCAATTGCACGAGTTCGAGGCTTTATTGTTTGTTGATCCGGTTCAGTTGGAATATTGTTATTTCAAATATTCAAGTAAAACAACTGAGTTACTGGCGACTCTGGAAAAATTTCAAGGAAATCCGGAATTAATTAATGATGGAGAGAATACTGCCCCATCGAAAAGGTTAATTTCCTTCTACCCTGATTATGAACACGACAAAATATTTGCTGGAAACTTGATTTTAGAAGCGATAGGAATTCCAAAATTACGAAACGCATGCAATCGCTTCGATGAATGGCTTACTAAATTGGAGAATCTTCGCTGATATTGGGTCAAATCTAATTTTTTTTGCGCCTCTTCTGCTTTTCCAATACCATCTTTTTCGCCGAAGAATATTTCCACGTCTCCAGCCTGAAAATATAAACCCCCGATGGCAGCCTGGTTGCTTCTTGTTTAACTGCCCATAGACTTACAGTATTCGCGGACCGAATCAAAATTGCTCCCGGGAACATAAATAAATATTGTGGGATCAAAAATTTTGATTAATTTTCCTGTCATCAACCCGGGAGTTACGCGTTTTTCGGTGCCGGCTCTCCAAGCAGGTTGACAGATAACGAATTATTGCAGGAAACGGCGATGAAAAGAGTTTTTTTTCTCTTAACAATATTGGTTATACAGGTGATCCCACAGTTGAAGTGGGTCCCTATGACGGGTTTCCCATACATCACCCCTTCTGATGTGAGTGCAAACCTCAATGGCGATATCTACGCCTGCTACAAGGCAACAGGAACAACACTTCTCTCCCCGGTGTACGCAAGGTATGCCGACTCTGTTTTCGCGCGGCCGACCGGCCTTGCACTTCTTAACGCTACAACAATTCACGCTGCCGGAAATAACACCGTATTGATCGGTGACGAGCTCGGAAGGGTGTACCGTTCCACAGATAAAGGAAATACCTGGACCGGCAAAGACCTCTCCGGAAGTGCCGCGATCACTTCAATTGTAGCCAACACTTTCGGCGAGTTGTATCTCGTGAAGGGAGACCAGGTTTACATGTCGCGCGACTATGGTGAAACCTGGGTTCTCCGGGCCACCGGACCTCGCGTTATCTCGAACGAACGCTTTGGTACCATGTTTGGCTGCAAGGAAGGGGGGCTTTACCGCTCGACTGACTATGGGGAAACCTGGCAGACGACACCTTCTTCAGGTTTCTCATTCCTCCCCAATTCCATCCATGCCGGTGAGAACGGTTACATCTACATCACTTCGGCAACTTCGGGGATATGGCGGTCGACCGATCAAGGGGCAACCTTCACCGATATAACCCAGGGTTTGAACACCACCGAATGTTGGGGGGTGACCACGATACCCGGGGTTGGACTTTTCAATTCGAATGCCTACGGAATTTTCCGGTCGACGGATCATGGCGATACATGGCAGATCGCGTGTAACGACAACTCCCGCAACTTTCTCTCACTCCAGCGAACGCCGCAAGGGCATATCTACTCGAGAACCAAATACGCGGGAGTCTACAGGTCTACTGACTCGGGGATCACCTGGGAGTCGGTCTCTGCCGGATTCCCTTCCCCCTATGCCGACAAGTTCGTACAGCTCCCTTCGGGGTGGATCATGGCTTCCTTCCCGGGCTTCGGAGTTTGGGGTTCATCCGACGGGGGTGTGAGCTGGATCAAAAGAGATGCAGGGGTGGTGATTAACAATAACGCCAGTCCTTTGAGGAGGATATCCCTACTTCCCGGTGGCAAGCTTATTGTAGCTTCAAACAACTTTTTCTATCAATCACTTGACGAAGGATTGACCTGGGTCTCCCGTCCGGGGAATAATTTGCCGCCGACTTTTGATGGCGCTCTTGCCGATAAAGCCGGAAGGGTTTACGCTTTAGCTCGTGATGTAGGGCTGGCAGTTCCTTCAAGCGGACCGTTCAATTGGACTCTTAAGTACAGTGCCACTTCGAACTCGACCAGGTGCTACGCTTTAACGCTCAGCCACGACAGTGAGACCGTTTATTTCGCGACAAACTCGTATCTGATTTATTCAAATGACGGAATGACGACGTACACCATCGCTCCCGCGATTATGAACAATATCAGGGATATGATAGCCACGCCTTCCGGCAGGATACTCGCTGTTTGCTACGGACAGAACGGGATATCGATCACCACTGACAATGGAACAAGCTGGGTAGCAAGGGGCGGGGCCACACTTCCTGTATGCAACTATCTTGTCTCCCGGCCCGACGGGAGGCTGTTCGCCGGTAGTGAAACAAGAGGGGTTTTCACTTCGGCAGACGACGGTTATACATGGGAGGCGGTTAATGAAGGGTTGAATGGTATCAAGGTTCAGGAACTCTACGTTGCACCATCGGGTGAAGTCTGGGTTTCAACACTCGGAACGGGAGTGTACAAACTTACAGGTCTTACATCGGTAAATGAGCCCTCTGTAACCGGTGCTAAAACCCCGGAAAGCTTCTCTCTTTCGCAGAATTTCCCGAATCCGTTCAACCCTGAAACAATTGTCCGTTACGCGTTGCCCGTTACCGGCTTCGTTAATGGAGTGGTTTATGACCTCCTCGGGAGGGAAGTGGCTACACTTCTTAACGGTGAAATGCCTGCAGGCGAACACGATATCTCCTTTAATGCCGCGGATCTCCCCTCGGGTGTGTACTTCTTCCGTCTTACGGCAGGTAAATTCTCTTCCGTGATAAAGATGGTGGTAAGCAAGTAGAACTTCGGTACTTCAGTGCTTCGGCACTTCAGTTTCGATAGTGTGGTATAGTGGTACTGATGCGCCGCGGCGCATTGAAGTACCAGTCTGATAAGTACTGCATTGTTGCAGAAATACTTCTTGTTTACTATATTCATATCTGAATTTACATCGATTATATTCATCGGAGCACCATGTTCTCACCAAAACTTCTATCGCTGTTTCTGTTAATGTTGCTGTTTATCCCCGTTAACGCCCAAAAGCCATACGACGGACCAATACCCACTTATGTGCAAAAAGACAAAAAATGGATATACCGCGACAAAGACTGTAACCGGGTTTTTGATCGTGAGTTCGATGAGGCCTGGTTCTTTAACGAAGGGCTCGCTGTTGTGAACCAGTTTGGCTCTTACAAGTTCATCGACCTGACGGGTAAACCCGCCATTAATAACTCGTATGAAGTAGCCGGCGATTTTAGCGAAGGTCGTGCAATGGTAAAAATGGCAAATTCCGGTCGTTTCTACATCAACAAAACAGGTGAGAGAGTATGTGAAAAAGAGTATCAGTCTCTCGGGAAATTCAAGGATGGTGCAGGAATTGGCTATCGTGACATCCAATATTACCTGATCGATGCAACAGGGAAAGAAATCGCAGGTCCGTTCGACTACATTGACGGGTTCCGTGAGGGGATGTCATGGTTCAGTATCGACGGCAAATTTGGATTCGTAAACACCAAAGGTGAAACAGCTGTAAAACCGGTTTACAAAAATGCAAGAAGCTTCATGGACGGGTACGCCTGGGTGGAAAAACAGGATGGGACATTTTGCCTGATAGACAAAAAAGGAAAGGAAGTGACCCCTGCGAAGAAATATGTGAACCCGATACGGTTCCCGTATCAGACAAAGTATCTGATCGAAGATACCAAAGAGGGCTCCACTGTCAAGTCGAGAGAGGGTAAGCTCCTGCTGAAAACAAAATACAAGATCATCCGCTGGCTGCAGAAAGATTTCTTTGTGCATAATGACGGCAAAGGCGGCGGTGAAGGTGTGATCGATATAAAAGGAAAGGATGTAATAAAAGCCGGCTGGACAAGTGTTGACGAGTCAAAGGGGGATTTCGTCATCGTACAGAAGAACAACAAATATGGAATATACGGTGTTGACGGAAAGGAAATAATTCCGGTTAAATACGACTTTTCATGGACCATCCCTGTGGGCACTTTTCTTAAAGAAGGTAACAATTACTTTCTCTACAATGAGAAGCAAAAAACACTTGGCAAAAGGGTTTATCACAGCCTGCCTGACTCCCCATGGCAGTTTACTGTTCCGGAGGGTTTTGGATTGGTTCAGGCACCCTACATGAAATTCTTTATCGATGCGGATGGAAAAGAATATGTTGTGCGGGATGTGTACCTTGAAAATTACAAGGGGCCCAATGGCAAAATCGCGCTCAAAGATGCCTACTCGGGGGAGTTGTACTCAGACTTTGTTTATGAAAAGGTCGGAGTAAAATATGAAAACATGCTGCCTGTGATGAAAGGCGGGAAATGGGGCTTTTATAGTCTGGAATCCTTTAAAGAAACCATACCATTCATTTATGATGACATTGACCGGTTTTCACACGGTCTCTGCCCTGTGAAGCAGAACGGCAAATGGGGATATATCGATAAAACAGGTGTGACAAAGATTCCTTTTAACTTCGACGAGGCTAATACCTTCAACCAGGGAGAGGCTATAGTGAAGATTGGTAATAAACAATA
Source organism: Bacteroidota bacterium (assembly GCA_023433685.1). Taxonomy (GTDB): domain Bacteria; phylum Bacteroidota; class Ignavibacteria; order Ignavibacteriales; family Ignavibacteriaceae; genus UTCHB3. The sequence goes on along the minus strand of JAEYUD010000148.1, from coordinate 14,889 downwards.
CATTATCGATCTGCAGGGGAAAGTGTTAAGACAGGATAATAACTATTACTCTGATCCCTGGACTGACAGACCTCCATTTACAGAGAACTCGTTAAAAGGCACATACAATCTGGAATTCTACCATGTGATTGACTCGCCATACTCACAGCCTAAAAAAGGACAAAAATCGCAGGAACTTGATGAGCCTGTTACCATAAAAGTAACCCCTAACAGCATTTCCACCAGATACTATCACTTCACCGTCGAAGGAAGCGGTTATCACAACAAACAAAGGGTTTACAACCTCGAAAGAAACTCGGGCAACAACACATATCTGATGTTTGTTTTTTTCAGTGAAGGTGAAAGCAGATGTGCTTTTATGACCCGCGACGGTATGGTGGTCTATTCCACTCAGCCAATTCAGTTTTAAGGAATTGTGAGTCTGTAGAATTTTTGCAAATCTGCAGGCTCACAAATCATTTACTTGTTAACCACCATCTTTATTGCCGAAGAATATTTCCCCGATTCAAGCCGGAAGATATAGACACCCGAGGCAAGGCCCGCTGCGTCAAACTTAACTTCATGATTCCCGGCGGACATCTCCCCCTTCAGAAGTGTCGCCACTTCGCGTCCCAGGATGTCATAAACCACACCTTTTACATAACCGGCATCAGGCAACGCGTAACGGATCACCGTTTCCGGGTTGAAGGGATTAGGGTAGTTTTGTGAGAGGGAGAAGGCAGCAGGTTCATTCACAGGTTTCACTTCCTCAACGGAAGTGGTAACCGTATCGGAAATATCGACACGGTAATAACCTGCTCTGTTAGTCTGAACCATCAGGATTGATTCATCCACGAATTGTAAATTCCGGATATTCTCAATGAAGTCATAATTGATGGATCTCCAGGTCGTTGAGTTTCTGTGTTGATATTTCACGATATTGCTGTTGCTGAATGCGAGTAAACCGTTGGGACTCAATGCATACGCCCCTGCTCCCGGATAATTATACAAAGTTGTGGACCATGTTGACCCGTAATTTGTGGATGTGTAAAGATTCCCGGATCTTCTGACGATGATTGTTCCCGCCTCATTGGCTGTTACCTCCTGAAATCCGGGTGACCCGCCCGGTTTCAAAATCACTCTCCAGGTTTTTGCACTGTCGTATGAAACCATTAGTGAATCAGATGTTGCGGCAAGGATCATCTTTCTCGAGTTGATCGCGGCAAGATCAATGACTTTTGCCGGCAGTGTGTTGGTTCTGTAGTAGTAGCCGGTCGGATTAATAAAAACAAGTCCCAGATAATATTCCCATCCTATTTGAGTCCTGATGAGCGCGAATATTATCAATGAGTCTCCCATTGCCGTAACATCATATATTAAGCGATGGAAGTATTCCTCTCTTAAGCCCCATGACACGCCATGATCGGTGGTTATCAGAATCGCAGTATAATCAATCGGAGACGGGTTGGGGTCGAAGTATGTGTATGAATTAAAGGCGATAACCCCCAGACCGGTAGTGGAGAGTGAGAGATAGCTCCCCATATCCGGAGCTCCAGGTGGAGGCCAGGTGAAGCCATCCGCCCATGTCATGCCGCCGTCAGATGTGGAGTTCCCACGGGTGGTTATTGCGTGAAGAGTATCCGAAAACCATGCATTGGATGAAGGCACATAAGCTTCTGAGATCAGTCTTCTTTCTAAACCGGGTCCGGAGTAACGGTAAATGTATCCATAATCCCCAACCAAATAAGCAAGTGTGTCGCTTAATGTCACAAATCCTCTTGGGGAACCTTTAAGGTAAGTCCCGAGATTTTTTACCATCGTCCAGTTTATCAGGTCAGCAGTAGCTCCGTAGAGAGTATCAAGTCTGATATTTGGGACATACACTGTACCGTCAGCCAATCGGACTGCCTGACTGATATTTAAATTACGGGGTGATTTGGCAATGTAGTTCCATGTTAAGCCCAAATCGGAAGATGTAAATACGGAATCCGAAGAAGAGAAGAATGAGATGTTGCCGTCTCCATGATCGAGGAAATTTCCCTGTTTCGAGTAGAAAACAGGTATCCAGGAACTCCCGTGGAGGGATGAACGATAAATACAATTACGGGTGCTGATTAAAAGAGAAGAGTCGGGCGAGATATGTATGTCTCCACCAAGGTATTCAGGAGGTGCAGCCATGTTTGATTGAGTCTCCCAACTGTCAGTGGTACTCAACAGGTATTTTGCCGTTTCAGCATAATAGACAGCAGCTCCGACTTTTTCATTCGCAAATACCATTTTTGAAAAAGTAAATGCAGGTAACGCCCCCGGGAGCAACGATTTCACCCTAAATGATAGTCCACTATTGTAAGTAATAAAGAATTCACCTTTAGTAGAAGTCCCGGCAAATGTATTTTCTGCCAGATACAAAATATTTGCAGCTGGACTTGTGGTCTTAAGTGTGAGATCTTCTGTCCATGTCAACCCGTCGTCATTACTGTAAATCAGCCCGGTCGGGTTCATTGCGGCAACAATTTTACCGTCATCAAGTTTTGTAACATACATGATGTCCCTTGAAGTGGGACGCGGGGCTATTCGTCTCACTCTGTGATCAAGAGTCTGTGCCGATATGTTGCCGGCAGAAAACAGTAAAAGGATTAAACCGGTAAGAGCAAGTTTTGCAAAGAGTTTTTTTTGCGGTTCCATTATTAGTTTATACCAGAAAAGAAAAAATGGTTGAGCGGGTCTAAACTTAAAACCATGGGAATCGGCTGCTGACGGAGGTGTCAGGTTATCGTGTGGATGGCGGTATGTGGTTAACGACATTTCTCCCTCCCTGGAGGATCCGTTTAAGTATCAACAAGAAAAGAATTATAAATAGTAATATCAGTTATTAGAATATACAAAAGATTTCGATAAAAAAAAATCTTGATCCACCGGACACTTGACAGAGAGAAATTAATTGTTATATTTCCAGCGCTCAAAAATTTTTTGAGCAGAAGGAGCACCCCATGAAACAGTTTCGACTCGTTTTTCTGGCGGTTGTGTTTTCCGTCTTTAATATAGCATTGCAACCGCAGTCTTTAATCCCTGCCAACCATGGGCAGGCGAACCAGAATTGGCTCCAACAGGGGCACTACCGCTTGATCGAAATTCCCGCTGTGATCAGCGATTACGTTACCCGTGTTCTTTTCAAAAAGGAGCAGCTACCTCAGGATGGCATCACTTCCACTTTCTGGCAGCCGCTTGAAATTACCATTAACAAAACCACGGGGGTTCATGAAAAGTATATCGACACCTACAATTTATATGGGCAACTCACCGGGGAGTTGTATCAGACGTGGCTCAACAATGCATGGTCGAACAACACGAGATACACGTACACCATAAATCAGGCGGGTTTCTCCGTCTCTTCGCTGCAGGAACTTTGGCAGAACAATACATGGGTGAATCACTTTTTTGATACCTACTCTCTCAATTCACAGAATCAGCAGATTGAAACCATTTCGCGGGAGTGGCTCAACAATGCCTGGACCAATGCAAACCGGATAACGATGTCATGGTATGCCGACCATAAACCACTCGAAATGGTGTACTACTACTGGTCGAACAATTCGTGGCAGTATCAGATGAAATTCGTCTACACATACAATGCCGCCGGTTTACCCACCTCATCTCAGATGCTAACCTATCTTAACAACGCCTGGACCCCAATGCACAGGAGCATTTACACCTACGATAACAGCAATAATCCGCTGACCTTCCAGGCAGAGCACTATGAGAATCCAATTTGGGTACCCGATTACAGAAGCACTTTCACCTGCAACTCAACGGGATGTATACTCACCGAGCAGCAAGACGATTACGCAAATGGTGTCTGGACAAAAATGGCGCTTTACACCAACACCTACAGCACTGCCGGTTTTCAATTGTCTGAAACCATGCAACTGTGGAACAACAACTCTTGGGAGAATTCGTCAAAAATAACCTGGGATCGCACCTCATGGGGAAGTTTTTCACAGGAACTTCTTCAGGGGTGGGATGTGTCGGTGTGGTACAATCAGTCAAAATCAGAATATGTTTTCGACTCGTATGGCAACTCCCTCTCCGGACATTTTTACAAGTGGATCAACTACACCTGGGCAGCAGATGACGGATTTCTGCAGATGTTCTACAACGGTATTCAGGGGGATATGGGATTTCAGGGGATGTTTTACAACTCCAGCTATGGATCATTCACGGATGTGAATGATCAGGGGACACTTCCGGAATACTACGCGCTTTACCCTGTTTTCCCGAATCCCTTCAACCCGGTTACAGTTATCCGTTACGCGCTACCCGTTGCGGGTGATGTGATGCTGTCGGTTTATGATGCTTTGGGGAAGAGGATAAAGATCATTCTAAATCAGGAAATGCCGGCTGGAGAGCATGAAGTGGTGTTTGATGCCAAAAATCTCCCATCAGGCACATACTTCGTCACTATGAAAGCAGGGAAATTCGTCAAGTCGCAAAAGATATTGCTCTTAAAGTGATCTGTTTCCTGCCACGGATCACCATTGTGCAGGTGATCCGTGGCTACTCATTCCGCGCGCCATTTCGTTTTTAATTATTTTCGCAGTATTTTGGTACCATTCTAATAAAATTTAATAAGTTATTATTCATCAAACCGCCCGGAGAAGATCATGATGAAATTTTTTCTGTCTGCCCTTTTTCTTATTACCAGCGTTATTGAAGCCCAGATACCTGCCGAGGTGTTCGCGGGGGATAAAAAAGCAACGCTTGATGTGCTTTTTTTCAAGCCATTCCGCGATTCAGAAGGCAATAATTCTGATTGGGTTCTCTTCAACAGGGGGAAGGTGACGCTTGACTACAAAATGACCACCGACGACAACAAACCGTTCTTTGTGGCGATGCAGGCTGTAAGTTACAGTCCCGCGGCACTTGGGGGATTTGGTCCCGTTGCTGTTTCACTGATAACGAATGACGGGATGTACCCGAAACTGGGTATGCAGTATGTTAAAGTCTCGGGTGATTTTATGTTCTTTGGATGGCTGATATGCGAAACCCTGAAAGATCCCGATCTTGATCTTTACCTTTACGCGAGGTATACACCTCTTATCAGCGGAAAAACAAGGCTTTTCGCGCAGATTGAAACAAACAGTGCCTTCCCGGCATGGGCGGGGGGTGAGCCTTCACTGTTTCAGTGTCTGAGGCTTGGGCTGATGTGGAACGGTTTCCAGACCGGTCTCGGTCTTGACCTCACTCAAAAAGGGAAAGGTAACATCACAACCACAGAAAATACAGGAATATTCGTAAGGTACGAGTTTTAAGATTCTGACCGGGGAGTAATCTCCACGGTAGTCTTCTCTTTAATGTAAATATCCCTTCGCGGGAATGGAATTTCGATCCCGTTTTCGGAAAGGGTTCTCTCAATGGCGATCATCAGATCGCTGCGAATACGGAGGGCGGAATCGAAATCAGCGGTCCAGCACCTTAGTTCGAAAATAACAGCGCTGTCGGCAAGGTCTTTCATGAAAACGTTGGGTGGTGGTGTCTGCAAAACCTTTTCGTGTGCGGCAGCGCAGGTTTTTATAAGGTCGATCACCACTTCCGGTTTTGTGCCGTAGGCTACACCGACCGGAATATCGATCCTCTTTTGGTTGTCTGAGAATGTCCAGTTGATCAACCTGTTTGATATCAGGGTTCCGTTTGGCACTATCACTTCAGCACCTTCCCAGGTTTTTATAACGCTTGAACGGATGCCTATTCGCTTAACCACGCCTGAAAGTTCATCAAGTTGCACCGCGTCGCCAATGTGGATCGGACGTTCAAAGATCAGAATGATGCCAGAGATAAAGTTTTTTACGATATCCTGCAAGCCGAAGCCGATACCCACGCCAAGAGCACCCGCGAGCAGTGAGAACCGGTTCATATCGAGCCCCGAACTGACCACCGCGAATATTATCCCAAATCCGGAGATAAGGTAAAAGGTTACTGTTGAAATGGTTGCCGGCACACCTTTTTCAAGATCCATTCTGATGAGTATATCCTTTTCGAGCACGAATCTTACAAACCGGGCGAGTTTCACAGCCAACCAGACCGACAGGAAGAAGATAACAATCGTTTCAACCTTCAAAGAAAGGTCGCCTACGTTTATCACTGCTCCGAGGAGCGACTCAAGAAACTCCCATGAAACGATGAACATCCCAAAGCTTCTGATAACCACCGATACTGCAAGAATTTTCACAAGAACTGAGATGAACTTTGCTATCTTGCCGGTTAGAAGGGTGTAGTGATCCCTCACGATGAAAGAGAGCCGCGCCAGATCTGTGTTCAGGAAAAGAAGAATACTGCCGAGCACGAACCGGTGAAGGATGCTCAGCACCGCGATCCCGTTGATACTGTTGAACACCCCGTTCACGATGGTGATGCTGATCATCAGGTATCCGAAGAGATTCGCGATAAAAGCAACAGCCATCAGGAGGGTCAGAAGCCTGAAAAGGAATTTAATGTAATGGTGAAACAGGTCGATCTTCGCCGCCACTTCCCTGTTTGCCTGTACCCAGATCAGGGTGCCAAGAGAGAACGTGGTGATCATTGTCAGCAGTATCCTCTCCGCGTCGGAGCCGCTTCCAGAAACAAGTTTAAGTTTCTGAAGAAAAAGAAAGGCTCCCATTAGATAGATTGTCCGGTGATAACGGCCATCGCTGATGTGTCTGAAGATCAGTACCAACGGAAAGATCATCAGAAGCTGTACCACCGTCAGGAATATCTCGGGTACATCGCTGAACACAAAATTGAGTGAGAAAAGGAAAATAAAAACCAGAGTCGAGAGTGGAAGAGCGAACAGTTTCCCGCTCATTCGTAGTTTTGGATCATCCGGATTTAACTTCCGGTTAAACCGCGACATCGTGATGATGACTCCCGCCAGAAGAAGAAAATAACCCACAATTACGAGAAGAAAACCTGTGCCACCGGTAAAAAATGTGCCGGTCGCGTTCAGGTAAACAGAGCCAATATTAAGGAAAGAGGAGAGAAAAGAGCGGCTTTGGGCTGATGAAGCAAAGAAATCCCACAAATTTGAAGAATTCTGAACGAGAAGTTCCCTTTTGCTGAGAAGGAAATACTCCTTCACTTTCGCGAGCATAAGCTCCGTCTGAACGTAGTCTTCAACCAGAAGGTTCTGGTATCTTAGCAGCTTGTCTATCCCCCCGGTCAGCCTTCCGGAGTTTGATGCAAGTTCACCTTCGAGCCCGCGGATCTTCTGCAAAATTGAAGCAGGAGCGGAATTGGCAACGGCGAGAGAGTCGGTTCTCTTCCAGACCGCCATCTTCTTCTCGAGGTTTTTTTGCTGGTCAGAGAGAGCGATTACAATGTTTGATACTCCGGCGTTCCAGTCATCCATCTCTTTTTTCAGGTTGGTCCAAAGCCTCAGATATTCGAAGAGGGCTTCAACATACTCCTTGGAGAGGTCGGTCTGCTGTGACGCCAGTTTCAGTGACGCAAAGTTTTGCCTCACAATATTTAACTGTGCTTCGATTTCGCCGAATTTACCGGAGGGAAGAAGTGAGTGGGTAACGCCGTCAAGCCAGACCTTGTCGGCAACATACGCGTTGGGAACAGAGTTAATATCGTAGAAAAGTGTGTCAACCTTGGCAGATTTTGCCGTAACCGAGTCTTTTTGGGAGAAAACCGGGGTGGCAAGCATGCCCAGGAGCATGCAAATAATCAGGAAATTCTTCATTACGGCATCTTATTGCAGTGATGTTATCTGTTTTGTGGTCTTGGACCTGCCGACGAACATCCCGATCCCGTCCCCCTGCACGTTCCATCTTACAGAAGTGGAGGGCTGACCAAAAACGGCATCTGAGAGCTTGCTCGATCCCTTGGTTTTGAAGTAGTCGTAGAACGCGGTGTCATAGACATAAATGCCGACCCCGAGATCCTGCGGGCGGGAAGCATAAGCTGTGGGCACTTCGCCTGATTGAACGATGAGCGTCAGTGATGTGGTATTTGGCAGTTTCTTAACCACTGTATTGTATTTATTGTCCTCGGTGTAGATCTGTCCGGTCTGAGTATAACTGAGCCAGGTGGCAGCGTACGTTTCGTCGCCCCGTGGGGTGATCTCGGCACTCATCACTTTAACTGACTTACCGGTGTCATTAATTGAATTCAGAAGATAAACCCCACCGATCGTTCCGGCCTCAGGTATTGTGGTAACAGCACCCGCAGAAAGATTCTCCCACGAAACAAGGAGTTCGTAGGTCTTTCCGGCTTTTGCCCGCACATTCGCGGGGGCGGAATAAAGCCCGTCACGAGAGTGTTTCAGGATATACCGGAGTGTGTCAACCTTGATCGAGACTATCGCGTTGGTCAGGTTTGCGAAATCACCCCTGAACGGTACCGCCACAGGGAGTGTCCTGCCGATATAAATATCTTTTATAGGCTGGCCGTCTTCTATCAGCCCCCGTATGACGAGTTTCATCTCATAAGGGAATGCCTCTTCGTCAACCACCTGCTCACATCCAGAAAGCAAAGGCAACGAAACTAAAACAACCAACAATAAAAATTTCAATCTTTTAATCATAACTCAGCAGAAATAATACCTAATACCTAATACCTAATACCTAAAAGTGTACCTTCAACCCGATAGAAGGCAGAAAAGGATAAAGCGTGAACTGTTTAAGAACGGGTGTTCTAATGCCGGTAACTTCATCGATCTTGTATCCGACGTATTTTGAAAAGACGTTGTACCTGTTGTAAACGTTATAAATATTGAGTGAAAGTTCAGCCTTGCTGCCACCCCAGTCGAAGACCCAGTTAACACTCAGATCAAGTTTGTGGAATGCGGGGAGCCTGAACGCGTCGCGCGCGGAATACTCGTAGAAAACCTCCTGGGTATTGTCGCCGGGGTTACTCATAGTCAGAAATGAGTATTGCATTACCGGTAGCGGGAAAGCCTTCCCGGTCGAGTAGTTCCATGTCGCGGCGATTGAGATTGCGTCGGTAGCCTGCCAGCTTAGAACAATCGAGATATCGTGCCTGCGGTCGAATTGTGGATAGAAAGGTTCGCTTCTGTTAAGTTCATCGAAGTACCTTTTTGTCCATGAGAGGGTGTAGCCGAACCACCCGGTTACACTTCCGATCCTTTTGTTAAAGAACATCTCGATACCGTAAGCCTCACCGCGTCCGGTAGTGAGCTGGTTCTCATATTTACTCGTGTATGCAAAATTTGCGTCTTCCTTGTACTCATAAAGATTGGCAAGGTCTTTGTAGTAGGCTTCCACTGTGAAAAGGAAGGTTTTATCGGCACTTGTCCCTTCGAATCCGATGGCACCTTGCATTGATTTCGCAGGTTTTATCACCGGGGTGGAAGGGAACCATACATCGGTTGGCAGGTAGACGTCGTTACGGGCGAGGAGGTGGATAGGCTGGTTTGCCATCGCGAAAGCTGCCCGGAAGATCAGGCGGTCGTACATATACCAGGTAAGTGAAACCCTCGGCTCCCAGCCGTAGAGTTTACCTTCGTTGAAGTAGTAAAAACGCACTCCGAGGTTGGTTTTAAGGTCTTCGAACCATCTGATCTCATCCTGAGCGAATAACGCGACTTCGATCGCTTTGAATTTTCTGCCAAGATCAAGCGCGTATTTAAGTTCAGAAGTGTAGAAGTCGCTTGTAAGCACTTCAAAATTGTGATATGTCGCTTCTGCCCCGAGCTGGAGAAGGTTTGCCTCGTTCAGGTAAACCTGGATATCTGTTTTAAGCTGGAAATCGTTCACGAACGAAGAAGTAAAAAAGTCGAGAGCGTCTTTTTTCTGTGGGTTTTTATCCTTCATCGCGGTTTTGAAGTCGTAATAAGTATAAACGAGCGAAGTGCTGGTAAATATCTGCGATGTGTATATCTTTGTCCAGGTTAGATTCAGGGTTGAATTCTTCCATCCGATATCGAAACCGATATCCTTGCTCGCGGGGGGTTCGGAGAGTTGATCACTGCTGAAGAACCCGGTAATAAAGAGCCTGTCCGTTTCTGAAAGTTTGTAACTTACCTTTCCGTTGGCATCGTAGAATCCGTATCTTGGGAACCTGTCTGCCTGTGGGATGATCGAGAGGAGCTTGTCGAGATACATCACCCTCGCTGAAAGGATGTAGGTTGACTTTTCATTAAGTGGACCCTCAACTGTGAACCGGCTGCTGATATTTGAAAGGTTTGCGGTTCCGATGAACCGTTCTGAAGAACCTTCGCGGGTTGTCACGTCAAGAACGCTGGAAAGCCTGCCGCCATACTGGGCGGGGAATGCCCCCTTTATAAGCTTAATGTTCTGTATGGCATCGGAATTGAAGGTGCTCGCGAAACCACCGAGGTGCGAAGGGTTATAAACCTGCACGCCGTCAATAAGCGTGAGGGTTTGGTCGGCGGAGCTTCCTCTTACATAGATGCCCGCTGATAGTTCATTGGCATTTGAAACACCCGGTAGTAGCTGCAGTGCCCTGAAAATGTCGGTTTCACCACCGAATGACGGGAGGGTCTGGATCAGCTCGGGATCAAGCTCAACCGTGCCGGCGGAATTGGCAAAATCTTCATACTTTTCTGCAAACACCTTTACTTCGCTCAGCAATATCTCTGATTTCGGCAGTTTGATATCGAGGCGGATGTTTGGTTTCTCACCCGAGAGCACCACTTCTTTTTTAAATGTCTCATAACCGAGTGAACCGGAGAAGAAGAAATATTTTCCTTCAGGAAGTGACGGGAGTGAATAGAAACCGAATTTATTTGAAGTGATCGACCTCAGGGGGTTCCCTTTGCGGAGGGAGTCTTTGTAAACCACCACATAGGCGCCGATCAGCACCTCTTCACTCCCTGCCTCGGAGACAACACCCGAGACGGTATAGTTACGATTCTGTGAAAAGATAGCCGGAGTTATCAGGAGGAGGACGCAAAGCGTGAAAATTATTCGCATTTAGGGCAGATTATCTTAAATTGTCAGGGTTAAATAAATTTTCTTTGCTTCGCGGGTAAGCTTTTTTGAAATAATGTTAATTACAATCTGTAAAAATAAAAAGATTTGAAAAAATTGTGCTATCCGGTACTGCTTTTAGTGGTACTCTTTACTTGTGAACTTCACTCCCAACCCGGTATCAGGGTTCAGGGATCGGCGGCAATTCCCGCCGGGCAGCTTGAAAATCACGTTGACGCGGGACTCGGCGGTAATATCAGTTTTAATTTGCCGGTGCTTTTCACGGGGCTTGAACTGACCCTGACAACAGGATATTATTACTGTGGACTTAAGGATAACCTCCCCGGTTACGAGTTTAATTTCAAATCGGTGCCTCTTACCGCGGGTTTAAGATATGTGATTGGTGAAGGAAACGAGATCACCCCCTACGTCGGGGTTGAAGGCGGTGTTTTCTACACGGAATATTTCCTGAAGGTTGACTATGGTCTGCTCGGCAAGCCGGTTGAGGTAACCACGGAATTGACGCCCGGAATTTCACCTGAGGCAGGTTTCAGGATATATATTGCTCCGGGGCTGGATATCGACGTGAATGCCCGCTACAACAGGATACGAACAAAGTACGTTTCAAGAGCTTACATTGCCCTGCAGTCGGGCTTTAGAATAAAGTTTTAAATATGATGATCACCCGCGCGATAATATTTACCCTCTTTACCACGCTCGCCGTTCAGGCACAGACCAACTGGATCTGGCAGAATCCCCTTCCGGTTGGTAAAACACTTAATACCGGTCAGGCATTCGATGCTCAGAACTGTTATGCCGCGGGTAACGCGGGGGCGTTCATTAAAACCACCAATGGTGGCGTCAACTGGACCCTCGTAAACACCTCCATCGCCCACGACATCCTCTCGGTTTCATTTACCAACCTGCAAACCGGCATCGCGGGCTGCTCCCGTGGTACGATACTACGCACTACTGATGGAGGTGTATCCTTTACCGCGGTACAGGTCGATTCGGTCAGGGACGTGAAGACTGTTCAACTTTTTGCCGATGGCTCCGCGTATGCCGCGGGTGATAAAGGGATGTTCCTCCGTTCAACCGATGGCGGGGCAAGCTGGATCAAGTATCAACTTGACACGTTAAGTTTTTCAACCCTCCGGGTGCTCCCAAGCGGGAAGGCCTTCCTCGCGGGTGAGGCAGGAGTGATCTACCGCTCGATAGACAGGGGCTTGAACTGGACAAAGATCAGGGAGAACATCCAACAGACGGTCTCAATGATCGGGTTCAGCGATGATCTGAACGGTTGGGCAACTGGTAGAAACGGACTTGTATTAAAAACCACCGATGGCGGTCTTACCTGGGCTTCACCTTCTACAGGTGTCAGGGGATGGATAAGGACATTCTCGATCCTTCCCGGTGGGTCTCTGCTCGCGGCCGGGGCACCGGGGCTGATAGTAAAAAGCACAAACGGCGGCTCAACCTGGGCAAGATCGGGCGACAGTTCCCGGTTTACCTTTAATTTTTCCGCGTTTAATGAAAACTCGGGCTGGCTCTTCGGAAACAATGGATTAATACTGCACACCACTGACGCGGGCGCGAATTGGGATTTTCAGTCGGAAGGGTATGAAAACACCATCAATTCGATCGAGTTTCTCGATCCGATGATCGGTACCGCGGTCGGCGACAGCGGCCTTATACTAAGAACCGAGGACGGTGGCGACACTTGGATCAGACAAATTACAAGTTATAAAACGAACCTGAACGATGTTTTCTTTCTCGATACAATACGAGGCTGGATCGTAGGGGATGACGGAACGATTCTCCAAACGCTTGACCGCGGAGCATCCTGGCAGAAGCACGACCTCGCTCATATAACCTCGGATGATATCTACTCGATCGAAGGTACAAAATGGTCGAACAAAGCCGTTGGACAAAATGGTGCCTATCTTGTCTCTTCCAATTCCCAGACCGGGGCGATCTGGTCGCGAGGAGGCGCGCCAATGAAGACGTACCGGGCAATTGTCACCCTCTCATCAAGATCAGCTTCGTTGGTTGGCGACGAGGGCACCATAATTCAGCTTGTAACCTCTCCCGGCGGAGGCGGGGTTATAGATCAGTCGATTGATTCAAAATTCGATCTCAGGGATATATTTTTCAGCACCGGTGGCCGCGGATGGATCGTTGGTAAATACGGCATTGTTCTCCGGTCGACCAATTCAGGTAATAAATGGACAATAATTGACACTCTTCCCGTAAACTGGCTCAATTCCGTCTATTTTTATGACACTCTTAACGGATACACCGCCGGTTCTTATGGCAGTCTTTTTAAATCTGCGGATGCCGGATACAACTGGACAAAGCTCCCAACCGGGGTTACGAACACTTTCAAGAAATCTTTCTTCTTCAACAAGAATGAAGGCTGGCTGGTGGGTACTTACGGACTTTTAATGAAAACCGTGAATGGTGGGGGTTCAGGGGTTCCGACAGGTGTCGAGGGGGAAGAGATGATCCCTCTGCCTGATGAGATTGTATTATATCAGAATCATCCGAATCCGTTCAACCCTTCAACCACACTCAATTTCGAAGTGCGGCAGGCAGGGGTTTACAGGTTAGCGGTTTACGATATGCTGGGCAGGGAAGTGGCAGAGCTTTTGAACCGGTACCTGCCGGCAGGGCAGCATTTCGCCTCATTCAGTGGAGAAGGGCTCCCCTCGGGTGTTTATATTTACAGGCTTTCTGGCGGCACGGCTTCCCGCGCGATGAAGATGATCCTGCTGAAATAAGGCTGTATTTTCATAAATTAGATCAAAGTAATCGGCCGATCACTTTTTTATGAGTTGATTTTTATATAAATTTTGCTTCATAATTTAATTAAAGACACAAGCACGACATGCCAAATATACTTTTGGTCGAGGATAACAAAGAGAACAGAGATGTAATGGTACATTTCCTGCGGAAAGTGGGAACAGTATCAACGGCATCGGACGGTCCGGCATCCATTGAAATTTGCAAACAGAACCGGTTTGACCTTATTCTGATGGACATTAACCTGGGATTAGGGATGAATGGGATAGAAGCAACCAAACGAATAAGGTTGCTTCCCGGTTACGAGGAAGTTCCTATAATAGCCGTTACCGCTTACGCGATGGCGGGTGACAGGGAAACGTTTATGAATATTGGTTGCACCCACTACATATCAAAACCGTTCACAAAGAAAGAGTTCCTTGATCTGGTTGAAGAGGTTATTAACTCTTCTCCGCCCCGGAAAAACTGATAATTTCATCATAGACCCTTTCAACACCCATCTCCCTGATGCACTTGTACTTCACGTCGGTTCGTGAGCATTGCAGTGGCCTGGGTGAATAGAAAAAGCAGGGGGCGCACTCCAGCCCGAGGGAAACTATCTTGTGATCCGTCATCCACGGGTGAATGTAACTTGTGTTGGTGGGTCCTATAAGTGCAAGCACTTTAACGCCCATCGCTGATGAGACGTGCATCAGACTTGAATCGTTGGTTACAAAAAGATCACATTTTTTGATCAGGGCAGCCGACTGACTCAGACTCCTGGTCTGAGGCTCATGAAATACGCCACTCCCCGCCAGACTCATAATTTTTTCACGCAATTCCTTCTCTTCCGGTCCGCCGAACAACATAAGTTCGAAACCGTGCTTTTCCTTTAGGAGCCTGCCGATGGCGGCAAATTTTTCGGGCTCCCATCTTCTGTTTATGTGATTTTTGAAAGTCGCGCAACCGGGGTGAAATCCGATCCGGGTTACACCTTCCTTCAGATTGTCTTTTATATACTCTTCCGCGAAAGCCAGATCGTCATTGTTAAGAGGGAACTGAAGCGGGTAAAGTGGCGCCTCCTTCAGGTCAAACATCTTCTTTACAAGCAAAACGTTCTCCTCCACATTATGAAGCGAGTCGTTTTCTCTTATTCTTACATTGTTCAGCCATCCCAGATTCCCTCCATCAGCCC
>JAEYUD010000134.1 GCA_023433685.1 Bacteroidota bacterium | reverse complement strand
GCTGTAAAACAGATCGGGGTTTTCTGGGGGCTGATCAATGAACTCCCGGGAAAAAGAGTTTATTTTAATCATTCTTTAATTGCGCGATAAATGATAAAGATATTACACCTCGAAGATTCTATCTACGACGCGGAACTGATCTCAGAACTGATAAAAAGTGCCGGTTTTGAGGCTGAAGTGACGTTTGCAGGAGATGAATACCAATACGTTGAAGCCCTCAATAATTTAAAATTTGATATAATTTTGAGTGACTTTGCCCTCCCGGGCTTCGATGCTTTCGGCGCCCTCGAAGCAGCACATAAGTTGGACAACACCGTACCTTTCATTTGTGTGTCCGGCTCCATTGGCGAAGAAGTGGCTGTTGATCTCCTTCAGAAAGGGGCAACCGACTATATTCTTAAAGACCGTCTCGCCCGGCTCCCAAGCGCGATGCAAAGAGCCCTCGAAAACGCGCGTGAAAAAAGACTTCGCGAAGAGTATGAGCACAAGTTGATCGACAGTGAAAAACAGTATCGCGAATTGTACGACGATTCGATGCTGGGGCTGTACCGTTCCGACCCTGAAGGAATTTTCCTTCTGGTTAACAAGGCCCTCGTCAGCATGCTGGGGTACAATGAGAAGGAGGAACTCCTTTATATCAACTTTAAAACCCTTGGTTTTCAGAATGCGAGCGAAAGGGAAAATTTTGTAAATCAGATGGAGGCGCACGGCGAGGTGACCGGACTTGAATCGGTGTGGACCAGAAAAGACGGCTCAAAAATTTACGTGCGGGAAAGCGCCAGGGGCTTAAGAGATGAAACAGGCAGGATCATTCATTATGACGGAGTGGTCGAAGATATAACGGAGAAAAAAATACTTGAGCAAAACCTGATCCAAGCGAAGGAACGGGCCGAGCGGGCAAACGCTCTGAAAGATGCTTTTATTCACAATCTGTCGCATGAGATCAGGACACCTCTTAATGGTATAATTGGTACCACCGAAATGATCAGGGAAATCTACGGCACCCATGCAAATGAGCGTGATTTCGAGTATTTTGTCTCTCTTCAGCAATCTTCAAACCGGCTTATTAAAACCGTTGAAATGATGCTGACAATGTCACGTTTGCAAACCGGTGAATATAAATTCAGCCCCGAAAAAGTAAATATCGATAAACTGCTTCACGACATAGTAACCGAAACTAAAAATCAGGCGGACTTAAAAAAAATATCTTTCAAATTGGATAACCATTCGATGAATCCTGAAATATCCTTCGACAGATTCGCCGCGCATGATCTTTTCACTTATATCATGGATAATGCCGTGAAGTATTCAGAGCGTGACGAGGTCGCTATCTGGATCGAAGATATTCGTGATAGCCGATTAGTGGTCAGAGTGGCTGATCACGGAGTCGGCATATCCTCCGATTTTCTCCCCCACATCTATGAAATGTTCAGACAGCAGGAACACGGATACGGCAGATCGTTTGAGGGGCTCGGACTTGGCCTCCCCATAGTAAAAAAACTCCTTGATCTTGGGAAAGGGGAAATAGAGATTTCCAGTACTCCAGGAATGGGTACAACTGTTTCGGTTTTTTTCAGGAGATGAGTCAGTAGTTTGCTGTTACAAAAAGAGATGATCGATATGAGAGGAAAAACTTGAGCACAAACCGTCTCGCTGATATAATCCGCGCAGCGGAAAGAAGATTTGTAAAACACGGACCTGCGAAAACCACACTTGACGAGATCGCGCGTGATCTTAGGCTATCGAAGTCATCCATTTACCACTACTTCGATTCAAAGGAAAATCTGTACACGGAGGTGATCAAGAAGCAGGCCGCAGATTATATTAAGGCGGTGATCGAAATTTTTAATAAAGAAGAGCGAAAGTTTCAGGAACGATTCAGAAGTTATTTCACCTTGAAGGCCGGACTCAAAGAAAACTATAAACTGCTTTACGGAATACTTCTCGCCGAGCTGACAGAAGCCTCGGTACCGGAAGAAAAGGAAATCGTAAAAAAACTGATCACAGAAGAAGAAGCTGTAATGAAGCTTGTTTTTACAGCGTACTTTAAAGATTCACTTAATGCCCCCAAAGAAGATGCCGCGATGATCTTCGTTACCCAAACCAGCATGTTGCCCTTCATCGAAGGGTTGCTTACTTCCACTGTTCAAGTGGATGACGTAGGCATACGCAACAAGATATTCGAACAGTACGAACAAATGCTAAATGGTCTTATAAATTACTGAGTGACTGACTCTTCCCCTGGGCCGGAGCCCTCTTTCCCCAATATTTCGTTGTAATTGTGTTTTACGGTTTTTCCATGAACAACAAAGAGAACATCCTCGGCAATGTTAGTGGCATGATCCCCTATTCGCTCGAGTTGCCTGCACATCACAAGATAAGCCACTGCTTCCTCGATGTTATCCTTCTCCTCTTTCATTATATCGATCATAATCCTGTGATTCTCAACATTCAAACGGTCGAGCAGACGGTCGGTTCCGAGCACCTGAACCGCAAGGGTTGAGTCGAGCCGGATAAATGAATCGATTGAGTTACGGAGCATTTCCCTGACTATTTGAGCCATATCCACAAATTTTATCCGGTCAAAAAATACCGGTTTCCTTTTATTCAACCTGAAATTTTCACACAGGTTAACAGCTATATCACCAATTCTCTCAAGATTGTTGTTAATTGAAATTGATGACATGATCATTCTAAGGTCGACAGCAACGGGCTGGTTAATCGCCAGAATTTTCTGGCAGCTCCTGCTGATCTTAAGATCATACAGATCAACCTTTTCATCAAGAAATATCACGCGTGCGGCAAGATCAGCGTCTTCATTCAGGATGGCGCGAAAGGCAGACTCAACCTGTTCATCAACAAGGCTGCACATCTTTATCATTCTTCTTCTAAGTTTGAGCAACTGCTCGTCGATCCTGTGTCTCATCAGGGTCTGTATCTCCCGGTCAGATATTCCTCTGTCATTTTTTTCTGGGGTTTGGTGAAAAATTTAATGGTCTGGTTCGTTTCGATGAGTTTACCTTCATTAAGCAGAACCGTATAATCACCCAACCCGGCAACCTGTGTAAGGTTGTGTGATACCATAAGTACTGTAACCCTGCGGCGGAGGTTGTAAATCAAGTCTTCAATCTTTTTGGTTGACACAGGATCAAGAGAGCCGGTGGGTTCATCAAGCATAAGTATCTCAGGCTCAGAAATAAGAGCCCTCGCGATCGCGATCCTCTGTTGTTGACCTATTGAGAATTGGAAGGCGGATTCATTCAGCCGGTCTTTCACCTCATCCCAAACCGCCGCGGTTTTCAGCGATTCAGACACTTTCTCTTCAATCAGTGAATGATCTTTCACACCGGCGATCCGGAGCGGGAATGCCACATTTTCAAACACCGATCTGGCGAACATAGCCGGCCTTTGAAATACAAGGGCGGCCTTCCGTCTAAGATTTGTAACATCGGTATCGTCAGTAAGAACATTTATACCATCGATAAGAATATTGCCTGAATACTCAATATTTTTTTGAAGATCGTTCAGCCTGTTTATGGTTTTCAGCAGTGTTGTCTTGCCACATCCCGAGGGACCGATAAGACAGGTGATCCGCTTGTCAACTATTTCGAGGGTCAGGTCTTTAATAACATGGTTATTCCCAAACCTCACATTCAGCGCTTCAATGCTTATCTTTATCTCTTTCACACACCCTCACTGAATGATAAATTCTTCCTGAATCTCCCCCGTAGCCAGATGGTTACCGCATTCGAGGCAAGGGTAAGAAGAATCAGAACCAAAGCCCCGGCATACTGATAATTAACAGGTGAAGTTGATTGTGTTGACATAATGAAAATATTGTATGACAGGTACATGAACTGCTCCGTCGGGTTGATCACCGGAATGCATAGCCCGGCTATACAGAGGTCGAATACCGGCATGGAAGGGAGATAAAACGCGCAACCGAGAAAAAGAAGTGGCGCGGTTTCCCCTATCGCCCTGCTTACAGAAAGAATAATTCCCGTGGAAACTCCTGAAACAGAATGCGGCAGAACAACGTGCCGAATCATCTGAAGTTTACCCGCGCCTGCCCCATAAGCTGTCTCCCTGTATGAATGAGGTACGGCACGGAACGACTCGTAAGCAGTGGTGACCACCATCGGCATCAACATGAATGAAAGGGTTGCAGAAGCCCATAACATTGAAGGCTTGCCAAATACAAGATGAAGACCCAGCACACTGTCGAGCCCCGTGCCTATATTCAGAACGAAAAAACCCATCCCGAATATCCCGAATACCACCGAGGGAACTCCCGCGAGGTTATGGATAAGAAACAGGAAGAATTTTTCAAATTTACGGTTGATTGAATATTCCGAGAGGTAAAGTGCCGTAATTACACCCATTGGCACAACAAATAACAGCATCAGAAAAACAGTTGAGAGGGTTCCCGCGATAACCGGACCAATACCCCCGGCGCCCGGATCAGAAGAAGGACCGGCAGTCAGATATTGCCATGAAAGAACCGGCGCCCCTTCTATCAGTATTTTAAGAAAAAAGAGAACATAAACCAGCGCGGGTACCAGAAATATCACAGCGAATAGAGGTATCACTATCCTGTCAACCAATTGATTTTTAGGCATTGCCTCTCCCAACTCCCGTTTTCGTAAATCTCTTTACAAGAAAACGTACGAGAACATTAATCATGATCGACATCATGAACAGCAATAGTCCAATAAAAAAGAGAGCATGAAAATGAGCTGTTTCCGGTGATACTTCACCGAGTTCAGCGGCAATGGTGGCGGTCATGGTTCTGACACTCGCGAAGGGATCGAATACCAGATTATCAGCGTTGCCGGAGATCATAAGAACTATCATGGTATCTCCTATAGCCCTGCCAAATCCGAGTATCACGCTCGCGCTTATTCCGCTCACCGCCGCCGGCAGCACCACATCCTTTACCGTTCTCCACCTCCCGGCTCCCAGGCTGAATGAGGCAAGTCTCGTCTCAAACGGTACCGCCTGCAGGGCATTCCCGGTAAGCGCGGCTATTTGAGGGATAATTATCATTGAAAGACCAAGAGCGGAGAGGGCAGCGTTCAGTCTGCTTACAGGATTAAACACCTCACTGAAAAATGTCGCCACGATCGAAAGAAACATGAACCCGACTGCTACTGTTGGAAGTGATGCAAAAAGATCAATAAGGTGTTTCAGGAAGCTCCTGACCGACTCAGGGGCAAACTCCGAGATGTAAATACCAGCTCCCACACCAAAAACCGTTGAGATTAAAGTCGCGGGAATTGCCGTCAGAAGTGTGCCAAGTATCAGGGGTACAACCGAAAATCTCGGGTCTCCAGAAACCGGATACCACTCGTAAACGCGGCTCCCTCCCCGGGTGCTGAAGAGAAGTTCAGCAGGCGAGAGAAATTCAAAAACTCTCATGCCCTGATAGATCATAAGTATAAAAAAAAGAAAAACGAGAAGAGCTGTAACTAAACCCACTGATCTTACGGTCAAAGCAAATATTGAATCCGCTGTAATTCCGGTGTCGTTAACTTTCCGGTTAAAAACCGATTTATCACTCTGTACCGTGAAAATGGCTCCGTTTTCCTTAAGCATGGCGATCTACTTAAGTGGAATGAATTTCATCCCGGCGGCTATTTGCTGACCTTCCCGGGAGAGGACAAAATTAATGAATTCGTTTATCCCCTTCGCGGATGTGTCACGAACAACAAATGTGAGTTTACGCGAGATCAAATAGCGTCCGGTTCTAATGTCTTCATAGTTTGGATGGTTTGAATCAACAGGAGAGACCGATTTTTCGGTGACTGAAGTTTTAACTCTTACAATATTGAGTCCGGGCTTGTCAATAAAATATCCAACGCTACCATACGCGATCCCCCTCTTGTCTTTGGAAACAACCTCGGCCAAGGCCGCTGTGCCCTGAAGTACATGAGTTGACCGCGCGAAATCTTCGCCATTCAGAATATTTTCACGGAAATAACTGAAAGTACCGCTGTTGCTCTCCCTGCCATACAGGCTAATAGGAAGGTCTTCACCCCCAACCTCTTTGAAGTTTGTGATCCTGCCGGTAAAAATTCCTTTGAGTTGAGATAATGAGAGCTCTGTGATACCGGATGACTGATTAACGATCACCGAAACACCATCAAGGGCAACTGTAGTGGCGTAAAGAGATATCCCCATTCCTGCAGCCCTGTTTTTTTCTGTGGGTAACAGTTCACGGCTTACACAGGCTATATCAGCGGAACCGCTCAGTAAAGCGGTTAAACCATTCCCGGACCCCCCGCCGGTTATGAT
>JAEYUD010000098.1 GCA_023433685.1 Bacteroidota bacterium | reverse complement strand
GTTTGTACATCGCCTCATGGGCTTCGGCGGGCGCGTCTCCGGCACCCCCCTCCTCGACAACTGGACTGAACATGTAGACATGCAGCAGTTCAAGAAGCTGCTGTTGCCTTAAATTAACATCATTCTTTTGCTGATCCGGATATTTTTGTTAAAACTCGTGACTCAATAACAGGAATTACGGTGAAGCTTCTCCCTCTGGGAATTCAGAATCCCCTGCCTTGTAAGGTTATAAATCTCTTCTAATCGCGAGAATCGTCAGATCATCCCTCAAAGGTTCTTCACCGCGCCAGGACTCTATCTGTGTCAGAATGTAACGAAGGGTTTCCTCTGCCCGGTTGCCCCTTGACGCGTGAAGCCATTCGGTTACCCGCCCGATCCCCGCGGTTCCTCCACGGGAATTAAAGAGTTCGGTCAAGCCGTCGCTCATCAATAAAAGTGTGTCACCCGGATAGAATGGAATTTCACACCCCATATATGGGAACGTGGCAAAAGCACCGAGAGGCATCGCTTTCAGGACGTGGCGCTCAACGTCGCCACTATCACCGCGAAGTATAAGGATGTGCGGCATGCCCGCCGAGGAATACTCAAGCATTTCACCCTTGATCCTTACAAGCGCGAGGCACATGGTGAGCATCTTCAGGTTCATCTTCTTGATCGACCTGTTAGCGGCGATCAAAATTTCGGGTAGCTTCGCCGTTCCCGAGAGTGAATTAAGCAGGGCTTTAGTGGCGATAACCATGTTACCTGCTTTCAGTCCATGCCCGGTTGCGTCACCAACGGCGATCGTAAGTGACCCGTCTTCACCCGGAAAGAAATCGTAATAATCGCCCCCCACTTCTGTAGCGGTTTCGATATGACAGGCTATTTCCAGCCCCGGCAATTCAGGGAGCGCCCGGGGAAGAAGTGACAGCTGGAGATCACGCGCGGCTTCAAGTTCCGATTTCCTTCGGTCGTTCTCAGCCTCTATCAGTCGCCTCTCCATTTCGAGTGAGGCAGCAATTCTTTCCTGCTCAATCGTTTTATCGGAAAGCTCACGAACAGTCTTTAACTGTTTTTTAAGGTCTTTGTTCAGATACGCGAAATTGTAAGAAAGGTAGAGCGACATCGAGATAACAAGCCCCAACAACCCGTAAACGTAAACCTGGGTTGTTCCGAAGAATGCCGCGACCACCACACCGTAGTCAAGTAATATCTGGTAAACCACGAATACGATAAGTATCCCGAAACCTGTAAGCGCAAGCCAGCCACCATGACGCGACTCCATTTTCTCTGCCCTGAAAACGGATACCACCAGATCACCCATCACGATCACAAAATAAACGTAATTAGCCGTGCCAAGCAGCCATGACGCAGTAAGAAAATTCATAACCACCATTATCACAAACCCTGCAACGTAGAGCCAAAGCCGTTTGGGGATAGTCTGCTTGACAAGGCTCCAGGCAGTTAACTGCCCGAACAACGTCGCGAACGGAACCGAAATATTTCCAAGTATGTGGGCAAGCAACAGTTGTCCGGTGTTCGCTGCAGTACCGCGCTCATAATTGAACCACACTACCGAGGCGAAGCCAAGCAGACTCAGCGCGTAAAAGAGGTTGTGCTTCTGCCCGGGATAGAAGACGAACAGAAAGAGGTGTATCATTATCAGAACAGCGGGTACCACCGAAAAGAGGGTTTTGTTGATCGCCATCATGCGTGTGGTGTCGGCTACCGTCAAGAATGCCGTCCGTGTGTTCATAAGTGAAATTGCAAACCCGGTATTGAACTTGCTGTTAACGAATCGCGCGATATCATGGTTTTCATACCTGACGCTAAGGAGGTGCTCCCTCCCCTTGTCAAATCGCAGGTTAAAGACGGTTGGTTTTTTCTGATCTCCCTCCTCTTTATCGGAAAAAATTTGCCTTCCGTTGTACCAGATCGTGATATTTCCAAGATCCCAAAGCAAAAGGGTCACTTCCGTTCCACAAAGTGCGGAATCGATAATGAAAGGTATTCTGAACCACCCGGTACCCTGCCAGTTGAGGGTGATTGTGCTGTCGGAATGCATTCTAGGACTAACCATCACAAGGTTTCTGTCATCCGTGTGAGGGTCTGCCCATTTCCGGTCATCCCCGGGGGCGTATCTCCACCCTCCAAAGAGGTCAAGTTCGGGTGAGCCTTCGGCCAGTCGCTTTCTTGTGATAACCAGAGTGTCTGAAGTGTAGCTGTTGATCCAGGCAGGGATATTGAACTTGAGGGTTGTATCACCCGCGACAGTGTGAGTAAGGTTATCCGAAATTCTCCCATTGCTGTCGGCTGCCTCGGTAAACCAGCTTCCCGCGGTGAACTTGTATTCAAGCCGGCGACCCATCGGGAAAGGGAATGACCTTGCCCAGACTGAATCATTTATTCTCTCAAGCCTGATTTTTCCGGCATCCCAGTTGCCAAGAAGCGGATCATTTCCGGCGATGAAAACACCGTTTGCATCAAGGCCGGCAGGCACGGTAACATGAAAGGTAACGGTCGAAGTGTCGCCACTTCCACAGCCTGAGAAGAGGAGAAGTAGCAGGATCGCGGGTACGGAAAATCGCATCGTTTTTTTATTAAAATGTCTCACAAATATAGCAATCAGGAATGAACGCGCCATTTCCTTTTGATAACAGGGGAAATTCAGACTCAAATGGGTAAATTTGAACACTGAAATTCAACTTTTACGGTAAAATTGTGACATACGACTATATAATAATCGGTGGAGGAATTGTCGGCTCCGCGACAGCCTACTCGATCCTTAAGAAAAAACCGGGTAGCAAACTCATCCTCATAGAGAAGGGTAATGCCCTCTCACAACATCAGACCGGTAACAACAGCGGCGTGATCCACTCAGGGCTTTACTACAAACCCGGCTCACTAAAAGCAAAGAACTGCACCACAGGCAGGGAGATGATGTACCGCTTCTGCGAAGAGCATGAAATCTATCATGAAAAGTGCGGCAAGATTGTTGTCGCCACTTCAAAGGAAGAGATACCGCGCCTGAACAGCATTGAGGAAAGGGGAAGAGCAAACGGACTGACTGAAATTAAAAGGCTTTCAGCTGAAGAGATAAAAGAATATGAGCCTCATTCAGCTGGAATAGAGGGCCTTTTCGTTCCCCACACCGGCATAGTTTATTTTACCAAAGTTGTTGAAAAACTTGGCGAACTTATCACCCGTATGGGGGGTGATATCCGCTTGAACTGCGAGTTCAGGGAGTTGAAAGAGCGTGGCAACAACCTCCACGTTCTGACCACCCAGGGTGAGATAACTGCCAATTATCTCGTGAACTGCGGTGGACTTCACTCTGATGTTATAGCTAAAAAGTGCGGAATTGACCCTGAAATAAAGATAATCCCGTTCAGAGGAGAGTATTACAAACTCGCGCCTGAAAAAGAATACCTCGTTAAGAACCTGATATACCCCGTTCCCGATCCCGCGTTTCCGTTCCTCGGTGTGCATTTCACCCGGATGGCGAAAGGTGGAGTTGAAGCAGGCCCAAATGCAGTTCCAGCTTTCAAACGTGAGGGGTACAGCTGGTCTGAGTTCAGCATCGAAGACACGGTTGAGTTTCTAACATTCCCGGGCTACATAAAAATGGGAGCAAAGTTCGCCGGAATGGGCTTGAAGGAGATTTACAGGTCTCTCAACAAAGCCGCTTTTACCCGCGCGCTTCAGAAGCTTCTCCCCGAAATTCAGGAAAGTGATCTGGTTAGAGGTGGTGCCGGAGTCCGCGCTCAGGCCCTCGACCGGAGCGGGAAACTGCTCGATGATTTTTATCTGAAACACACCCGCAATATGCTTCATGTGCTGAACGCCCCCTCACCGGCAGCCACCGCTTCATTGAGCATTGGGGAGTACATCGCCTCGGAGGTTTTTAACCAATAAGAAAAGATATTAGCTATTAGCTATTAGCTATTAGGTTTTAGCTAACAGCCATTAGATATTAGCTCTTAGTTATTAGTTTGATCTTGGGGGTGGTTTAAATAATCA
This sequence comes from Bacteroidota bacterium, assembly GCA_023433685.1. Lineage (GTDB taxonomy): Bacteria > Bacteroidota > Ignavibacteria > Ignavibacteriales > Ignavibacteriaceae > UTCHB3. The sequence goes on along the minus strand of JAEYUD010000098.1, from coordinate 7,476 downwards.
TATCGGATTCATAAATATTTGTTCCGGGTTTCCCTTCCATGGCGGCTTTCATCATGGCTGCTGCCACTTTTGAAGCATTAATGGGGGCGTACCTTTTTAGTTTACCGAAGAATACGAATCCGAAAACCTTAAAGAATGTCTCAGCGATCCTTTCACCCGGCCGGTTTTCCGCGCGGTTCCCGAGGAGAAGTGACGGTCTGAATATATGCACGGAGCTGAACGGAAGAGCCTGCACATCATTTTCCATCTCCCCTTTCGTGCGCAGATAGAAGTTCTTGCTCTCCGCTTTCGCGCCGATCGAACTTACTACACAAAACTGCTTTACGCCCTCCTCTGCAGCCACTTTCGCCGGGTTCACCACATAATGATGATCAACCAAACGAAAATTCTCCTGCGAACCGGCTTTCTTTATCGTAGTACCCAGCGCGCAGAAAAGAACATCACCCTTCATGTACCCGCGGAGTGCCTCCCCGTCACTTAGATCAACTATGTGCTGTTCAATCTTCGGATGAGAATAATCAACGTACCTTCTGCCAAGCACAACAACATGTTCGATATCGTTGCTGCTTGCCAACTGTATCACAAGCTCTTTTCCTATCAGTCCTGTCCCGCCGGTCACAATGGCTTTCACTGGCATATCTTTCAAATTTGAGGGAGGGAAATATATGATTTTTTTGACAAATATTCCTTGGGTTAGGCTTCTTACAGTCGCACCGCTCCCTCCCACTTCCCTCCCCATGGAACAAACTCACACACTCATTTGTTAAATTTTTGTAAATTAATAATACTTTATTCTAATATTTCCAAACAATCAAACATTTAATCAAAGGTATGTGAATGCGTTTTGTTTTAATCCTGCTACTGGCAGTACTCACCGTTTCCGCCCAGGATTTTATTCCTTATCCGGAATACCAGACGAAGGAATACCGGGCAAAGATCAAAAAAGAGAAGATCAAACAGTTGCTGGTAAAGCAGCTCGTGACCAACAGCAAGTTCGCTGACGAAAAAGATATGATCGAGACACTGATCGATTTTGATCCGGAAGGGAAGGTCACAAAGATCGTCTATAAAAATTTTGCCGCCAGGGAGAACGAACTTTACACCTACACTTACAAAGGTGACCTCCTTTCCGAATCGGTGTACAAACAGAGCCCCGGACTTGAGCTTGCGGCCGATCCCGAGATACACCAGATATCAAGATTCACTTACGACGCCAAAGGCAATCCGACTCAGATCGAGAAGACTGACCATACTCCTAACGGGGTTTTTATTAGCTGGATCGTCAAGTACAATTACGACAAAAAAGGAAAACTCGTAACTATAGTCGACTCCCTGATGCCTGAACCCGGAATTGAGCCCCACGACATTAAGGATGTTTATTTTTACGACAAGAACGGCAGACTCTTCAAGAAGACCACCGGTTTAGGCGAGGTACAGTATGTCTATGATAAAAAAGGAAGACTCACGAAGAAGCACACAGTGAGCACCGCGATTGAGGAGACAACACTTTTCACTTACGACGCCAAGGGAAATGTAGCCAAGGAAGACTACAAATCATCATATACCAACACCCTGAGCGAGTACAAATATTCAGATTCCGGGTTAAAAATGCAGGAAAAAGTGGTCACCACCACTCCTGATGGAACAGCACCCGAATATTACCTTGTAACCTACACATACATGACCAAATAAGAGGAAAAAAGATGAAAACTTTAATCGTTGTAATGTTACTTGCCACTTCAATTTTTGCTCAGGATTTCCTCCCTTATTACGAGGAACTGAACCCCGGTTTTGCCTCATTAATGAAGGATAACCGGATCAAAACCTTGAATATTGAGTCATTCAAGGCTGATCAGAACCATAATGCCATTTCTGATGACCCCATCTGGTTGGAGTCTTACGAGTTTAACCAGGAGGGCCAACTTGTGAATGTTATCGCGTACAACCCCGAATGGCAGCTTACAAGAAAAACCGATTTCGCCTACAACTCCAAAGGAGAGATCCAGAACATTTTCGAAACCGAGATCACCGGTGAGGGGGATGACGCTGTCACTACGAACGTTACTTTCTTTATTAACAGAAAGGACGACAGGATAAACTTCATCGACAGGTTTGAAAAAAGCAATGAAAACCCCAAAGGCGTGGTTACAAACAAGTATATCTACTCATATGATGAGTACGATTTCGTTAAGCAGGTGATCGATTCCGTCATTTCCCCTGGTTACCCAACCCCCTCGACCTATTACTATTACGAAGGCCGCGCTCTTGCAAAGAAGGTGCACCCCAATTACACTGTAACTTACGAATTCGACATGTCAGGTCTCACAACCAAAGAGTACCTCCAAATGGCCACATCCGACTATGTGACAACCCACGACTATGACGCGATGGCAAACCGCCTTTCCACTTTGATGGAAGGCGATGCTTACATTTTGAAGGTATTCAACACATACAACGATGCGAACCTGCAGATCAATTCAAAAAAGACATTCACCCTTAAAGAGAACAACAGTCAGGAATTTGAAGTAACCAACTACACTTACGACACATTCTGATGCTTAAAAGCGCGGCAATAATCCTGTTTTTCATGGTTTTCGCGGTCAGAGCCCAGGAGTTCATCCCTCATGGTGAACTCCTGCAGCCGGAGTATATAAAATATGTCTCCTCGAAGAAAATAGAAACACAGAAATGCGGGCTCTACCGTACCGACAAGGATGGCATCCCCTCGGGAAAGGCAATCGCCAGAACCATGGCACATTTCTCACCCAAGGGTCTCCCCTTCGCTGTAACTTACAGCGACTCGACCGGCACTTCCGTAGATTCATTTTATTATGACAAGGCGGGAAGTGTCGAGAGAATTGTCAATTTCCGGGGCAAGTCTGACACAAGCTCATCACCGGTAAGCAGATATTACTTTAAACGCGATTCCACCGGAAAAACTCTTGAGGTGAGTCTGTTCGACCTCTCAACAGCCGCCATAACCACAACGTGGAGATATTCCTACACCAAAACAGGCAAATTAACCTCGATCATGAGGGTTTCAGCTTCTGATTCAACTTCGGCGGATTCACTTCTGTGGCAGTTCGACAAAAATGAAAAACTCACCACCAGGCTCGAGGGTGACAATCGGAGAGAGTATAAATACGATCAGGCCGGCAACATTTCCGAGATAAAAGAATTTTCAGGCAAAACCCCCGGGAACACCATAAAATACACCTACGATAGTAACCGGCGACTTATAAAATCCACAACCACCGGTAAAAATTTCAATTCAGTATCAGAATACCTCTACAACAAAAACGGCATTTTGATCCTTACCAAAACAAAAACCGACCGGGGCGTGAAGGGTTCTGAAACCTTCTTCACCGTGATCCGTGAGGTTGAGGTGTTTAAGTAGCCAGAGGGGAAACCGTAGGCATGGCTCAGGGACAAGACTATACTTCGATCACTTTAGCAGCAGCTTTCCCAACGAAAACCACCAGCCAAGCCCTGTATTTTTCACCTCTTGAGGCAAGCAGACTCTCTTTGTAACCTGAAAGTTGGGTTTTACCCGTATCGATGATGTGATCGAGTTCATTTTTATTGCTCTCTTTCAGGTACTTCAACTCTATCAAAAGATCATCGTTTCCGGGATTTTGTGGCGTTCTTTTCAAGGTGAAGTCAGCATATCCTGCATTATTTTCATGCTCGCTGGTAATGAAGTATCCATTCGATGGCATCAAAACCGTTAGGAAGATCATCTTGAGGGTTTTCTCATTAAAATTTTGGAGATCACGATTTGAAAGCCTCTTCAATACGCTACCTGCATAATTTACAAGCAGATCGATTCTACCCTCTCGGGACATTTGCAAAATCGACATATCTATCGCGGAATTATCCCATGAAATCGCCGAACGCCCCCCGAAATACTCCCTGAAATACTCCCAAAACAACTGCCTGATAACATAATTTGGGATCATATACTCATAAGATCCCAGAAATGAGGATTTGAGCGTTAACAATCCATTGTAAAAGAGTAGCGAGACCGCGTCAGTTTTAGAAAACGGAAGATCATAATTGTATTGAAGTGTCATCCGTTCTCTGATAACTCCTTCTTCAAGAACATCCTTAAGAATTGCCTCTCTCGCCTCCTCGCCGCATTTCTCGAGGATCGTACTGATCTTTTTTTGATCTGATGTCACATTCAGATCAGCCATCAACTCGGGGAAAACCCTTTTTTGCCGATAATGCGAAAGAAAATTGATGACCATCTGAGGATTGTAAAGTTTCCCGGGAGCTGAAGGGGAGAAGACACTTCCGTTATACCAGGCACGCATGTCTTCAATGAGCGAGCCCATCTCCACGGCTGTCACATTCTGGATTGTGTGGTCAACCATTACCATAAGTTCGTGTTCGGTAAAACCTGCCATTGAGTGATACCTGTCGTCAAGCGTGATGTTCCGGGCAACATTGAACCCGCTGGTCATGCTATCGAGAGTAACCGGTGTCACCCCCGTGGCGAAGAACCTGTCGATCAAACCTTCACCCATGTATATCTTAATCGCTTCATAGAATTTTCTTACCCAGCCATTACCGGTGACGATATCCGCGAACCACCCCGGATTAAAAGAAAAAAGCTCGTTGGTAAAATGGTCGTATTCATCGATAAAAAGGAATATTTTACCTGAAAAGCTCCGGTTTTTTAGAATGCCGAAGAAGGATGTAAGAAGGTCTGCCGGTATCTTTTCAGACGACAGATATTTAATATCGTTTTCAGAAAGAATGCCGTGTTCTTTTCGGAAAGCAAGCAAGCCATCCAGAATTCTTTTTAGAAACGAGTTCGAAAGTCCCTCGAGCGACCCGGTTTCAATCGCGCTGAAGTTAAACGTCAGAGTAAAGTAACTGTTCTGCAGCGGGGTGGTGTTACCGGGTTTGCCGATGTAATACTCGCCGAACAGTTTCTCGAAATCGTCTTTGAATTGAAGTCCGTAGTAGTGCTCAAGCATTGAGAGGTGAAGGGATTTACCAAATCTTCTTGGGCGAAGGAAAAAGAGATAGGGATTAACATCCTGCTCGATCAAAGGGATAAATGATGTCTTATCGACATAGTACCCCCCGTTAGACACAAGTGTCTTGAAGTTGGAGACAAGCAGTGGTGTTCTTTTATTCACTCGGTTTCCAAAAAAGTTAAGGAACAACCTTCAATATATCGATTCCAAACTTAAAAGCATAACCCCCTACTCCTTCAACAACTCCCGGTCAAGGGTTCTGTACTGTATCGCTTCCGAGACGTGGGCAGCGTTTATCTGCGCGTCACCATCAAGGTCGGCGATGGTGCGGGATACTTTCAGAATGCGGTCGTAGGCACGGGCTGAGAGCCCGAGACGGGTCATTGCAGTTTTAAGAAGTGAAGCCCCCGCGTCATCGAGGTGGCAGTAGTGGCGCACTTCCTTGCTCCCCATGTCAGCGTTGTTCCAGATGTGTTTATGTTCTTTGAACCGCGCGCGTTGCACTTCACGGGCATTGATAACCCGGTCACGTATCGATTCAGAAGGCTCACCACGGTGGGAGGATGAAAGGTCTTTATACTTCACCGCGGGCACTTCTATATGGATATCAATCCTGTCAAGAAGTGGCCCCGATATCTTGCTCATGTATTTTTGTATCTGGTTGCCGTTGCAGCGGCAGTCACGCGAGGGGTCGGTATAATACCCGCAGGGGCAGGGGTTCATAGCGGCGGCAAGCATGAAATTTGCCGGAAAAGAAAGTGTCATCTTCGACCTGCTCACCGTAACCACGGAATCCTCAAGTGGCTGGCGCAGCACTTCGATAACATTCTTTCTGAACTCGGGGAACTCATCGAGAAAGAGTACTCCGAAATGAGCGAACGAGACCTCACCCGGTCTCGGCACGGTTCCGCCGCCGACCATCGCGGCATCCGAAACAGTGTGGTGGGGGCTTCGGAAGGGCCTCTCGGTTATCAGTGCCGTTCCGCGCGGGAGGATACCCGCGATTGAGTAAATTTTAGTTGTCTCAAGGGCCTCATCAAAAGAGAGGGGAGGCAGGATCGAGGGCAATCTCTTGGCGAGCATCGTTTTACCGCTTCCCGGGGGACCGATCATAAGAATATTGTGTCCACCGGCGGCCGCCACTTCGAGGGCGCGCTTCACGTTTTCCTGTCCGCGTACATCCGCAAAATCAAGATTATATTTATTCAGATGACCGAAAAGTTCGGAAGTGTCGGTGACAACAGGTCGTTGATCCAGCTCTCCGGTTAAAAACCTAAAAATATCTGCGAAATTCTTGAATCCGTAAACATCAACACCTTCAACAATCGAGGCTTCCTTAACCGATTCTTCGGGAAGTATAACACGGCTGATCCCTTTTTGCCTCGCTGTAACAGTTAAAGGCAGCGCCCCTTTAACGGGACGGAGCGATCCATCCAGCGACAATTCGCCCAGAAATATCGTGTTTTCAAGCTGGTTTTGCGGAATGAGACCATCTGCGGCAAGGATGCCGATAGCGATCGGAAGATCGAATGAACTCCCCTCTTTCTTCACATCCGCCGGGGCCATGTTGATGGTTATCTTCTTCCCGGGGAACTTCAGTCCACTGTTCTTTATCGCGGCTGTAACCCGCTCGCGGCTCTCTTTAACCGCGTTGTCGGGCAAGCCAACGATCGTGAACGCGAGCATCGCTTTCTCAAGATGGGTCTCTATCTCCACCAGAAAGGCATCTATACCAAATGTTGCCCCTGAGAGCACTTTCGAAAAATTAATCCTGTCTTCCATTTTTCTGATATCCGGAATTGCCGGCGGTACCAGTACATTACCGCCGATTGAACAAACAATATCTTTTTTGATGTTATCTAAAATAGTCAAGATTGGGTAATTTTGACGATTGATTTTTTAAAAAACGGCAACATCATGACTCATTTCTCATCCTCAGGCATTGCTTACAAGGTTTTTGGCTCCGGCACGAAACCGGTGGTTTTCATACACGGTTTTATCTTCGACTCATCTCTTTGGGATCGTCAGGTTCCTGCTCTCGAAAACGACTATAAAATAATCCTCCCCGACCTCAGGGGTTTTGGTGAGTCGACCGATTGCGACGGAATGATCACTCTGGAAAGCTACGCCGATGATGTTGTCAACCTCATAAAGGAGTTGAAACTCGAAAAACCTGTTTTAGCCGGGCTTTCAATGGGTGGTTATGCCGCGCTAAGAATTGCAGAGAGACACCCTGAAATGTTTAGCGCCCTGGTTTTGTTTGATACCCGCGCCACGGGCGACAGCAACGAGGCAAAGGTAAAACGGGCCGCGGGAGTAAGAGTGATAAAAGCCGGGGGACTAAGAATATACACCACCGCGCTGATGGATTCGGTTTTTTGTGAAGAGTTCAAGAAGACTGAACCGGAAGAGTTCAAGGGATTTATTGAGCGCGGCTCATCAATAAAAAATGAGGGCGCCGTTGGTGCTCTCCTCGCCATGATGGGGA
>JAEYUD010000041.1 GCA_023433685.1 Bacteroidota bacterium | reverse complement strand
AAGCCGATCTTCGCGAATGAGATACCGTCGGTTGATCTCTCAACGTCAAATCCCATGTTGTTGGTTTCGGTAGCGGTTGTCCAATCGATAACAACATTTGTACCATTCTGGGTGGCGGCGAATGAAGTAAGTTCAACAGGAAGTGAAATGCTTGCTTCGTGCGCGCCTTTGTACGGGAACTGCAAGCTGCGTGGGTTTCCATCGATATCAAATCTTACCTGGGAAATCGGCATGCCTCTGAGGTCCCAATCACCGTTGGAAGCGGCAGTCAGGTGGAGATCGGTTGCAGACACGAAGTTCACCATCTTGTAGTTTGAGTTGTTATCCTGCTGTATTGCAGTTTTCCAGTCATTCAGAGTGGCAACAGCGGTTGCATTGTAGAAACCGAAATTTGAACCGATACCGGCGAGGTAGTAGGTATTCCAGTCGAAGTTAATAATATTTGTTGCACTCTGTGCCATCGGGAAGTGGATGATATACGAAGTGGGGGTGTTGTTCCCCTGATGGAAAATGTTGTTGGCAACGTTCATTGTCGCGTCAGAGTTCAGGTTGTAGCCGATGCAGGCATTAATGCCGGTGGTTGCCGGGGCATCGATCCTGAAAGAGTTGTGGGCGATATTGATGATTCCGTTCCATGTGGCAGAACCGAAAACAACACCAAAATATTTGTTTGCGGTCGCGGTTCCGGCATTTGCAAAGTTGGGAGCGATGAAGTTGTTTATTACGTTGATAACACCCGTGTTACCATAAACAACAATTGCGCCTGCAAATTTATTGGTGGTTGTGTTAATGTTCATCTTGGTGAACTTGTTGCCTGAAATAACGGTGGTATCATTGACGACACTTCCTGTGAGGTAAATACCTGAGTAGAAAGTCATGTCAACTTTCGGATCAACAACGCTGATGCGATTGTTCAGATACTTGTTGTTCTGAATAAAGAAGGTGGTGATTACTCTTCTCGCGCCGTAAAGGTCACAATTAACGATCGTTCCGCTTGCGGGTGATGAAGGATCATTTCCCCACATTGCGACCGCGGTCTCGAAGGTTAGAGTTTCAGACCCAACCTGGCAGTTTTCTATCAGGATGTCATTGGGGGCGGTACCGACAGTTCCGATCGACCCATCCGCGATGATGCCGGCTGACTGAGTGGTTCTGGAAGTGTTGACAGTAAGAACCTTCAGATTCTTGATCGTCACAAAATCAGAATTGTTCTGAACTTCAATAGCCCATCTTCCGGTGGCATTGTCAAAGAGGAACGACATGTCTCTGATACCATCACCTGTGTCGCCGTTTGATCCATCAATGGTCACATAATTTGAATTAAGGATCGTGAAAAATTCATTTGAGGCGTTGATGCCTGTGAATGTGACGTTCGGTTTCTTAAGGGCACCGGGTCTTATCAAAAGACGGTTCGTTTCAGTGAAAGTCTGGTTGTTTATAAGCACATTTGAAGTTTCGGTCAGGTTGCCATCTATGATGAAAGTAACCAATCCATTGGCTCCGTTTGAGTTAATTGCCGTGCAGGCAGCTGCCAGCGAGGCAAATCCTTGAGGGTTTGCACCCTGAGGGATGTAGTATGTTCCTGAAAGTGGCTGGGCACTAAGGCTCCCTATGCCGAGGAACATGAAAAAAAACGCGAATGATGTGAGAATTTTTCTCATTCTGATCTCCAATTAGGTTAATGTGATGATGATTAAATCAGCCCCTAAACTTAAGCAATAATTGGGAAATGGCAAAGGAACTATGAAGTGTGAAGTGTGATTCGCCGCGGCGAAGTGAACTGTGAAGTTTTTGTATGATCCGCCGCGGCGGAATGAAGTATGAATCCTCACCATTCACTACTCACCACTCACCACTCGCTACTCACTACTAAAACGGATAACAAAAAAGGCTGCCCTTTGCAGACAGCCTGTTTGAAACTATTACTTTGTCAGGAAAGCAAGTATTTTATTCCCGTTCTCGAACTTTGAGGAGAAAAGGTTCGAGACTGAGTATTTCCCTCCGCCGGTGAGGAAGAGTGTGGAGAATATTGTAAGATAAAGAAGCGACATTTCCATTTTACCGAATGGATCACCGCCATGTGCAATGAATGCCGCGACAAACATGGTAATTATTAAAAACACTGAGGAAGCCCTGGTAAAAAGTCCAAGCACAATGAACAACGCGAAAAAGAATTCGGCCGACATCGCAAGAAAGAAACTTGCTTTCATTCCTATTCCAAGAAAATCGAGAAATTTAATCTCCTCACCTGAAAAAAACTTGCTAAACTTCCCTAATCCATGTCCAAATGCCATGAACGCTCCCGCGAATACTCTTAAAATCAATAATCCGGTGTCAGTCATATAATAGATGTTCCTTTTTTTTGTGAATGAATATATGTTATAACATCTATTATTGAGCGAATAGTTCCCGGAGGTTATTATCCTGTATAGATCAGGTAATAAGGGAGAGGCTGCAAATTTTATATATCATAATATACATAATTTGCAAACCACAGTCAACTTATTGAGAATAAAAGGGTTAGCGCCGCCGGATAAGGGATGGCGGCGCTGTTCGAAGGGTTATAATCTGCTTCTGTAGCCGAAAGATTGTACGAAATTATCTTCAACGTTCATTTTGCGACTTGAGATGAGGTAGGCTCCAAACACACCAAGACCACCCTGAATATTGGAGAAAACCACTTCATCGAGCCTGACGGAATAGTCATCGAGGAAGCCTTCGGTTGAGCCGTAGTAATTACCGAGATTTTTGTCCATCACAAGCACTTCGAGAATGGCATCCTGAATCACGTAAGAATATTTGTCGTTGTCACCTTCTGAGATGTCGAGCAGTACTTTGTTGATGGCAGAGTATTCATAAACAAGAATTTTATCGCGTGTCACACCCGGGTAGAGGGGCTTTTGCGTACCCGCCACGTCCACATATTTAAGTGGAATTTCCCTTTTGTAACCTTTCACAACTCCATTCTTGTCGGTGGCGTAATAAAGTGTCAGCCGGGGAACGAAGATGTAATCAGGTGAGGCTGACCACTGGATTGTGAGCGCCTTCTCCAACGGATTGCTGGTGATAGTCGAGATATATTGCTTGGAGAGGCGGAAATCGAGATCGCGTGGGACAACACACTTGGATGTAAGGGTGGTTCCATCGGGCATGGTGGCAAGCAGGGTAAGCGTGTCGTTTGAGCGGGCCTTCATCTGACTGAGTTTATAAACTGGCGCGGGAGAGCCGTACTTCCCGCCGATCTCTGTTGAAACGGTGTCTTTGAAGGTATACGCCAAATCATAGAATGTAGAAGCGATCGTTACCCTTGCCCCGCTTACAAAGGGACTTACACCGTTCTCCGCCGGATTATAACCCGGAACATCATACGATTTTGATACTACCGCGAGCTGGTTTACTGAATCTCCCTTGATCACCAGGTTGATCATATATTTTTCCTGGTAGTTCTTCTTGGGATCGAAAGAGTTCTCGCATCCGGAAAATAATGTGACAAATAAAAGAAGTGTTGCCGCGGCGAAAAATCTGTTTATCATATCTGCACCTTAAGAGAGAGTGAAGGAAGAAAAGGGAGCATGTCAACGCGTTCGCCCGTTTTGTCGTCAAAATAGAAGATATTGCGCCTGTCGTAAACATTGATAATGCTGAAATCGAGCGTGCAGGTCATAAAGTAAATAAAGAGCGTTTTCGAAACGCCAATATCCATTCTGTGGTAGAGAGGGAAGCGTTCCGAATTGATAGTGCCGTAAAGTGCCTTCGGGTTATATTGCCTCAGAACCAGCCACTGTTTCCAGAAGTCATTAATGCTAAAACGGTCGACATAACCACCGAGCGGAGTATAAGGTCTTCCGGTTGAGAAATTCCAGGTTATGTAAATATTCCAGCCATCACCCGGGTTGAAGCCGAGTATCGTATTCAGCGAGTGACGGGTATCGTATCTCGGGGCATACCTTACACCTTCACGGAACTTGTAAGCCCAGCCGAGTGAATATCCGGCTTTGAAGTAGAAAAGATCGTTCTGCAACAGGAGGTCGGCTTCGAAACCGTATGATTCACCGTTCAGCTGGATCAGATCCGGGTCATTCGCGGTGAATTTCATGTCATTAAAGTCAGTAAGATTTCTGATATCCTTATAGTAGCCTTCAAGTTCAAGCACCACACCGTTCGCGGGGGCGATCTTCACTCCCGCTATGTAATGGTAAGCTTCGGGAGTTGTGAGGTAATCCGGGATCACGATCCAGGGCTCGAATATCGAAAGAAGGTCGTTCTCATCGACGAGTGTGGTAACTTCCTGTGAATACTTCCCAAATGCCGCTTTTAGTGAGAGCCAGTCAGAGATCTTATACGTTGCATTTATTCTTGGTTCAATAAATCCGCCACGGTTTTTTGTAATGGTGGTCATATTAATTCTTGCGCCGGCATCGAGGCCGAAATCATCAAAGCGCATGAATTTATATTTGATAAAAATGTTCATCGAAACACCATTGCCCTCGATAGTGGTGCGCGTTCCGCGGAGGTTCTCCTGGTCGAGTGTTGATTTGAAAACCGTGGTTTGTAGCCCGACCCCCAGCTCATCCCGTGAGTCGAAAATGTAAGTAAAATCCCATTTGGAAGAAAAATCGGTGACCGAATTCTTTCTGTCTTTTGCCTCGCTGAGGTTGGGGGTTACAGCGGCATCGAAAGTGGAGAGAGAGAAGGTCATTTCTGAAAAAATGGGGGATGCCCAAACCTGATACCAATTGAGTCCGAGAACCCCGTTTCGCAGACTGTAATCCTCTTTCTGTGGATCATCATTCTTTAGATCGTCCTGACTGCCGAAAATGTGGAACACGAACTTTGAGTTTTCGAGAATTTCAGGGTTGCTGTAGTTTACTTTGAAACTGTAGTCATAAAAATCAAAGGGGGAAGTTTTGTTGTTCAGAAACTTTTTGAGGGTTTCTGTCATATAGCTTTTCCTTCCGGTAAGGAGAAAACTGCCCCCCGGAATGGGTCCCTCTAGGGCAACCTTCGCTGAAAGAAGTGAAGCATTTGCCGAACCGCTGAAGTGGTTCTTGTTCCCGTCTTTGGTAATAATATCAAGCACTGAAGATAGCCTTCCGCCGTACTCTGCAGTGAAACCTCCTTTTCGGAATTCGAGCGCAGAGGCGATCTCGGGGTCGACCACAGAAAATATTCCGAGCGCGTGAAAGGGGTTATAGATAGTGGCTTTGTTCAAGAGCACAACATTTTGCTCATTGTCACTTCCTCTAACGAAATACCTCGCTGTCACATCCCCCGTGGTACTTACACCCGCGGTGTATTGAAGTGTCCGCAGAACATCTGCTTCCACCCCCTTTGGGAGCACTTTGATCTGTTGCGCGGTTATCTTCTCGAGACCAAGATCGGTGGCATTTTCTTCAACCGATTTTTCACCATAGATGGTCAGGGTCTGGGTGGTGTACGCAACAGGCACAAGTTTCACATCGATCTGGGTTATCTTTCCCGCGGGGATGTCAACCACCATTTCAAGGGGTTTGTATCCCATCATCGAGTAGATAACAGTCTGCTTCCCGTGCGGGACGGAGGGGATGATATAATATCCCGAAGTGTTGGTTGAGGCCCCTGTTTTGGTGCCTTTGATAATAACATTCGCGTAAATCACAGGCTCACCGTTGGTTGAATCGGTTACAAATCCCCTTAAAATTGTAGATTGTTCGTCGTTTGTAGCCTGTGAGAAGAGGAGAAATGGGGACAGCAGTAGCAGTAGAAAATATCTCAATAGTTGAACTCCGGTTGGGAGAGAATAAGGTTAAGGTGTCACCGCGATTTGAAGCAGAAGGTCGCGCGCGGAAACTGGAAATGAATTATGGTTCTAATAATATGGAAAAAATGCGTGAAAATTTGCGGAATAATTCTTACCACACAAGATAAAGCAAGCGTCAAAGCCGGGGAGGATGACAATAATTGAATCATTGATATCCTCCCGTGAGAGCAAATTTTATAGACTATTTGAGCAAAATCATTTTGATGGTTTTCTTTGCCGGTATTCCGTCAGAAAAAGGATGTACCCCGATAGTACAGAAGTACAGTCCTGAGGGAAGGTTGGAAGCATCAAGTAATATCTCATGATAGCCGGCACTTTCCACACCGGCGAGAATCCTTTTAACTTCGGTACCTGTAATATCGTTTAGTGTAACCACGATCCTGCTCTCTGTGGGGATCGAATAGCGGATCAATGTGGATGGATTGAACGGATTAGGGAAGTTTTGAGAAACAGTCAACCCCGTCGGAACATTGAGGCTCTCGTCCGTTAATCCGGTAGGTTCGTTGTAGAGTTGCAGCACCTCAGTTTCCGAGAGGGGGATGTTGAAAAAACGGATATCATCGATATCCCCTGCAAAAAAGTCAGTCGCCACACCTGAATGATGTTTACCGATAAGTAAAGTTGAATCGTTTGTACTGGAATAAGATCGGGCTTGCGAGGCTTTCAACTGTCCGTCGATGTATAGCTTCATTTCCTGTCCATCAAAAACACCGGTCAGGAAGTGCCAGTTGCCATCATTATAATTACCGTACGATTGTAATCCCGGTTCAGAACTCATGAAATACTCAACAGTTGGAGCAGGACGCAGCATTAGATAGAAACCATTTCCGTAGCCGGAAATGTGCTTCCCGACTATTGTCCTCAGCCCGTCTGAAACGGTGAATCTGACCCACGAGGCAAGAGTGTGTCCGCTGGTACAATGCAACTGGTTTGTACCCGGGATATCTATATAGTCACTCGTTCCATTGAAGTGATAGGCAGAGTTAGGTGTACCGGCCCTGTTGAAAGTGAGTGTTGCTCCATATACGACACCATTGTAATTATTTCCGCTCACATCGTTCGCGTTCCCGTTGAACGGATACCAGGCTATTAGCCCGGGTGTTGGAATTGGCGTAAGTTCGCTCAAATTTCGTCGCCATATTGAGGTGCTGTTCATTACTCCCGCAAATAAATATTGGGAGTTTGCATTCAGCGAAAGGGTACCTGTGTTACCGGTAATTCCATCATTCTTCAATTGCCATGAAGCTCCCGAATTGGTTGAGACATAAACTCCATAACAACTGTAACCATTCGTTGCTGCTGCCACCATGTTCCCTACAGCGAGCAGTTGGCTTATACTTCCCGAGTTAAATTGGTTATGTTGCCATGTAACTCCATTATCGGAAGATGTATATATACCATAAGCATAAGTACCGGCAAAAAGTAATCCACCGTGGTTTATCAACGAGTTGACTGAACTGGTCAGCGTGGTTTGTGACCAGGTGTTTCCATTATCCCTGGAAACGAACAAGGCAGGATATGTTCCGGCGAACACAGTGTTACCAATAATTAGAAGTGAATTCACTAATTGAGACAAGGAGGCTGAGGCCCAGGTTTGTCCGTTGTTTGTTGATCTCAGAAGCCCGCCACTTGTTCCCGCGAACACGGTGTTACCACTTGCAGCGAGTGAGAAAACATTTGATTCTATAACCGGGGTGGATAACCAGGTGGTACCGTTATCGGATGACCGGAATACTCCGGCTCCGGCACCAAATGGAGCGTTGTAAGTTCCGGCAAAAATTGTGGTATTGTTTGCCGCCAGAGGTATAACGCGGGTTCCCCGTAATCCGGAAAGTGACCACAAATTACCTGAATCAGATGAACGATAGACCCCTGAATCTGTTGCAGCAAATTGATAGCCGGCGAATTCAATTATTGTGAACACATTCGGTGAGCCAATAATTCCGTTGGACATTTGCATCCATTGTGCATTAGTGGTATTGCACGCCAGAATGAGAAGTGAAAAGTAAAACAGCTTTTTCATCTTCAGAACCTTTCGAAATAGTGAAAGAACTTTCTCTACTATCGACCGGGGCATCTTTTGAAGAAGTGCTGCAGGACAGGAGGAGGTCTCCGGTCCCACTACTCGACAGAACCTTGAATAATTTCGGGTGATGATGACCGAAGATTTTCAAAAGGCAGTCTCAAAATCGATTAATGAACATACATTAAACACGACGTTTAAAGTTATACAATTATGGTGCTAATAGCAAGCAAAATTTTTAAAAATAACCCGGGTGTGATACATGTTGCAACTCAGGGAGTGGACGATCCTTTTTTCACCGCACAACCTCCGCTTCTGAAACTCTATTTGCTTTCCGGTTGTAGAATTCATATCTTCAAAATCATTTTAAGAAAGTTTTAATATGTTCATAACCCTGCTGATCTTCAATTTTTTAGTTAGTTTTTTAACTTGCGCAATTATAGCATATTCGTTCAGAAAACCGCTTGATACCATCTTTCACCGGTTGGTTAAGGAGGATATTTACGTTGCGTGGAGCAGGTATGTTCTTTTCGCGATATTCGTAGTGGGTATCTCGGGTGGAGTCCGCATCTGGGAACTAGAGAAATATCTGAACACAAACGAAAAGACCGGCGCGTACACCTATCTCCTGACCACTGAAAGGTGGGCACTCGAGATCTACCGTGCCATCATGGGCACCCTCGAAGCCAATGCGTGGATGCTACTCTTTGTCTTCCTCTTTGCTCTTGTGGCTTATGTGGTCATCCGCTTCACAGAAAACAGCGCCGAAGCCCGTGAGAAGCAGTTGAAGATGTTTTCAAAGAGGGAAGAGTAAAGAGCGATGAGTTATTAGCTATTAACTATTAGCGGAAATTGCTCTATAAATTTCTCTGTGGTCTCTGTGAGCTCTGTGGTGTATCAGGTCTTTATTTTAGCAGAACGGATTTGATGGTAAGTTGCTTCTTTCCATTGGTGGCGCGGATCAAATACATGCCGGCCGGAAGGTTGGCCGCCTCAAAGGTTACAGTGTGGAACCCGGATTCAGTGATGCCGTTATGGAGCGTGGTGATCTTCTCACCCCGGATGTCATAAACCGAGACATCAACGAAATCCCTTTTATCGAGTGAAAATGAGATGATGGTTGAGGGGTTAAACGGATTCGGGTAATTCTGATACAGCGTAAACGATCCCGGACCGGCTTTTTCATCCTCCACTCCGACGGGGGTGGTTTGGATCTTTAATATCATCGTGCTTTTGCCTGCCAGTTCTCCCGGTATGCTGTAGTTGCTGAATCCTCCCTGAAAATTAACCGTTAACTCTCCCACACCCGCGCCGGTTTCGGCGTTCAATACATAAAAAATACCCGGATCGAGGTTCGACTGGTTCAGTGAAACGGTGAAATTAGAGACCGGGAATTCGCTGAAATTATGGATCACATATATTGCCTCACCATCGAGGTCGCGGCAATAAGCATAAACATTGGCGTTAGATGAAGTGCCTGCCCTGTAGCCCCCCCTTCTTAATGCTGTTTCCCTGTTTCGCAGATGGATAAGATCGCGGTACCTGCTCAGAAGTGAAGTGGGGCTCGCCGACATTGTCTGCACATTATTAAGATTATATGGCGTACCCAGCGAGTACCAGGGAGTGCCTGTGGTGAAACCACCGTTAGTGCCGGGAGTCCAGGGCATGGGGCGGCGCTTGTTCTCGTCGATACCATATCCATTCATGCCAATCTCCTCACCATAGTAGATGAACGGCACGCCGGGAAGTGTCAGGTATATTGAAGCTGCCATTTTGCTCCACTTCTCGTTCTGGTTCAGGAGTCCGAAAACCCTGTCCTGATCATGATTGGTCAGAAATGTAGCATATTGCAGCGGCTGATAAGATGATGTAACTGATACCATCTTGTTGGCGAGACCGGCGGGCGCGGAGTTTTTTATAGCGCTTATAATCGCTGAAGCGAGATCGAACTCGAAGCAGAGATCAAGCCGGTTCCCGTTGGAATAAGGAACAACCTGCGCGGTTGGCGACCACACCTCACCCACGGTAAGTGCGTTCGGGTCGGCAGTTTTGTAAACAGTTCTGAACTCCTCGAGGAAAGCGAAAGTTGCCGGAACATGCTCCATTATCTGTCCATCCTCGAAGAGGTGCTTTATCGCGTCAAGCCTGAAACCATCCACGTTCATAGTATCAAGCCAGTAGCGGGTCAGATTGAATATTTCATTTTTCAGTGGCGTATGCGCCATGTTCAGATCGGGCATGCCGCTCCAGAACATTCCAAAATAATAGTAATTATTGAATTGGTGCCATACCTGCTGTCCCCAGCTGCCCGTATAGCCGGGGTTATAGTTCTTCCAGATATAATAATTCCTGTAGGGTGATGAAGGGTCGGTCGAGGCTGCGAACCAGGGGTGCTGGCGTGAGGAATGGTTAAGCACAAAATCGATTATTACCTTAATTCCGCGCTGGTGAGCTTTGGTCAGGAACTCCTTGAAGTCGTTCATCGAGCCGTAATCCGGCTGTATCCCCCGGTAGTCTGTCACATCGTAACCATGGTAACTGGGTGAAGGGTTAATCGGCATAAGCCAGATACCCGTAACACCAAGGTCGGTCGTGGTGGCAGGGTCGCCATCGTTGAGATAGTCAAGTTTGTTTATCAGCCCTCTAAAGTCGCCTTTGCCGTCGCCATTTCCGTCGTAAAAACTTCTGACAAAAACTTCATAAAAAACGGCGTCGTTCCACCAATTCAGGGATGATTGCGCGAAAATCTGCGCTGAGAATAGAAGGATAAATAATATTTTGCGGGTCATAATTCTAAGTTCCGTAACCGGTTCGCGGTTCATTTGAAAAAATCAATTCCATAAATAATGATTTTAGAGGTGAAATAAAAGGTTAAATGCTTAGTTTTGCATCGCGAAATTCAGAAGAATGATGAAAGAAAAATTAAAAAACAACGGCAGTTTCTTCTCCTGGCTCTCACTTGGCTTTTTGGCGGTGATCTGGGGTAGCTCTTTTATATTGATGAAACGGGGTCTTGAGGCTTACTCCGCGACCGAAGTGGGGGCTCTCAGAGTGGTGATCTCGGCGACGATTCTCCTGCCTCTTGCCCTGCGGAGCCACAAAGAATATCTTCAGAAATACTGGAAGCATTTCCTTTTCTTCGCGGCACTCACAAATCTGGGACCGGCAATACTCTTTGCTACTGCTCAGACCCGCATAAGCAGTTCACTCGCCGGAGTGCTCAACAGTATGACACCGATATTCACATTTTCGATCGGTGTTCTCTTTTACGGAACCGCGTTCAGAGTAAATCAGGCGGTCGGACTCGTACTTGGTATCATCGGTTCGGGCGTTCTCATTCTTTTCAGTGGGGGTGAACTCGGTGAAATCAACTTTTTCGCGTTTTTTGTGGTGCTGGCAACACTGTTTTACGGAACAGGCTCAAACTTTCTGAGCAAGCACTTCAAGGGTATTCACCCTGTTGCTCTTACCTCCTTGGCTTTCATGACGATACTTCCGGTGGCGCTGGTGATCCTCCTTGCATCAGGATTTGTGCATACCATCACCACGCACCCCAAGGCACTGCAATCGTTCGGATATATCGCTATCCTCGCTGTGGTCGGCACCGCGATGTCGCTGATCCTTTTTAACCGGTTGATCCAGCAGACCTCACCCGTCTTCGCTTCCACCGTTACATACCTTATACCGATAGTAGCTGTAATTTGGGGCGTCCTCGACGGTGAAGCCCTCGGGCTCTGGCACTTCCTCGGCATGGGGCTGATAATAAGCGGTGTTTACTTTATAAATATGCGATCTGCATAGGGATTTAAATTAAAGTTACACGGATTTCACAGATTTTACGCTGATTCCACGGATTTTTTAATGTTAAGTATGCGTTATCAAGATTATAATTCTGCGTTCATCTGCGAAATCCGTGTTTAATCCGTGAAATCCGCGTAACCTTTTAAAACCCTTCTTTGCGGTTTGACTCCCTATTGACATTCATCAGGAAAATGATTAAGTTTGCGGTAACCGGCGAATGAAAGTGCCGGAAATGGAGGTTAGTCATGAAATGCCTGAAAATATTTCCTGTAATTCTTCTTTGTATCATCCCCACTGTACTGTCCGCACAGGAATCAATAATTATATCCCTGAACAAAATAGATTCCGTGGATTACTACGTCATCCTTGAAAAAAATGCGAATTCATCCGAACTATGGGCACGATCCCAGCCATTCGCCAAATCAAAAACAGATATAAAACTGGCGACCGTTGAGACAAAGATCGAGAAAGGAACATCCAAATACATTACCCGCGGGCGCCACTTCACCCGTGAAAACCGTGTGGAAGCGGGGAAAGGAAATGCCCCTGGAAGTGGTGTCGCTACCATCGCCGGTGGGACAAATGAACTTCTGCCCGTCTGCATTGTCCTTATAGTGCCGAATACCTCGATGGCTTTTGTCAATGCCATGAAAGAAGACAGGATAATAATTGCCGATAACTTCAAAAAAACCGATTTCGGTGATATGAAAGATGTGAATTGCCACGGACTTATGTCGTGCGACCTGCCCGAGGTAGCCATGGAAGAAGCCCTGAATGATTATTCGATTGCGAATTAGTTTAGTGTGGAGTCTGTTTTTAAATGTTACGCGGATTCCACGGATTTAACGCGGATTCCACGGATTTTTATTAGACCGCACTTGTCCCTTTGGGAGATGCACGCTGTCCCCGAAGGGGCAAGTGAGACAGATATTCGCAGATATAGTCTATAATTAAAAAGCCCGTAGCGGAAATGCCACGGGCTTTTAATTTTATATTACAGTGAAGGTGCAGCATTCATATCGCCGAAGGCGGTTCTGTCAAGTCCTAAAAAAAGTTTACACATTAATTAGTAAATTCACCACTCTAAATTACCACCAGCAGGGGTTTCTAAGGGGGATGCAATCCCCCTTAGTCTTCAGGCCTTTTTATTTTTTTGCTCCGCTTGCATACACCTCCGAAGGCGTCCTTAATCCCAGAGACCAATGCGGCCGGTCATCGTTGTAAAGTCTGATCGCCTCCCGTACTGCCTTAAGTGCCTCTTCCTTACTCCCAAAATGATGATCAAGTCCGTACTCCTTCTTCAGTATTCCGTTGATCCTCTCTGCTATAGCGTTCTCATAAGGATTACCCTTCTCTGACATGCTTATCCTTATCCCACGTGACTTAAGCATCCCGATGTATTCACGGCTGCAGTACTGTATTCCGCGGTCAGAATGATGGATCATCCCCCTGGTATCTCCTATCTCTCTGATCGCCATCTTCATTGCCCTGATACTCCCCTCTATTCCCAGACTGTGGCTCAGATCATATCCGACTATCTTCCGGGAGCTAACCTCGGTTACCAGACTCAGATAATGAAACCCATCACCCAGTCTGATATAGGTTATGTCACTGACTACTGCTCCGTTTCTCATCTGCTTTGCAATCTCATCGAGCTCGTTACCGAAGATGCGGAATGAATGCTGTGAGTTCGTCGTCCGGGCCTTCTTCCACTTGCGCTTGAGCAGTAAACCGTTGTCCCGTAATATCTTAAGAAATTTATCCCTGCCTATCCCTCTCATGTCCAACTCCCGCTTTGCCTCGTAGTATAGCTTCTTGCTCCCCATCTGGCTGTGTTGACTGCGACGCATAAGAACATACTCAAGGATCACTTCCTCCTTCAATCTTTCCTTCGTCTCCCTGTGCAGATAGCGGTAGTGATTCTGTCGGCTCATGTCTACTACATCACAGACCTTAGTGATGCTTACTCCACCACCTAATCTTATTCGCTCGACAGTTTCGTGCCGAACTTTTTTTTTACATCGTAGCCCAGTCGCTCACTCAAGATTTTGAACATCTCTTCGTTGACCCGGTTGGTCAGTACCATATCTGCAAGGGCTGATTCCAATTCCTTGATCTTCTTCTGAAGTATTTTTGTCTGATCTGCTTCCCCGGGGGTCTCGATCCTGATCTTCTTTGTCATCAAACTTGTCCTTCCATATTTATTGATCCACAGCCGTATTGTTCTGCCTCCGGTTATCCCGTACTTCCGCATTATGCTTTCTACTGAACATCCGCTCTCCTCAAGCTCCTTAAGTATTTGAAGCTTGAAATTCTCACTGTATCTCTTTATTGTTTTTTCGTTTACAGACATTTGCTACTCTCCTTCGCAAATTTAGTGCTTTTTATTCTGTAAACTTATTTCAGGACAAGACATCATCCATCATCCTTCATCCATCATCCCTCAGCCTTACTTCAGCAGCATCATCTTCCTTGTGGCAGAAAACGCTTTGCCTGAATTGCCCTGGGCGGTTATCGTTTAGAGTTAGACGCCGGTGTTGAGGCGGGAGGCGTCAAAGTTGGCTTTGTGCCAGCCGGCGGCGAAGTTTCCGCTTGCAAGGTCGGCCACTTTATTGCC
>JAEYUD010000276.1 GCA_023433685.1 Bacteroidota bacterium | reverse complement strand
AGAATGAACAATTCGAAGCTGACAACTAACCAGATTATCGAACTCTACACAATTTTTGGCGGTCTTCCAAAATACTATTTCCTTATCGAAAGACACAGACTTTGGAACAAGGATCTGGAGACCATCTTAAAAGAACTTGTATTCGTTGATTTCGCGCCCCTCGCCTATGAATTGAAGGAATTGCTGATCAACGACTTCACACGCGGAAACAAGATTTATCTTTCAATCCTGCAGGCGATCGCCGCCGGATTCACAAAAATGTCGGATATTGCCAAAACGGTTAACATACCGGTGACAAACCTGACCAAGTATCTCTTCGAGCTCGAAAAGAAAAAAAGACTCATCGAGCGTCAGTTACCTGTTAACACGAGCGACGATACAAAATCGAAATTCGGCAGATACTTCATCAGAAACTATTTTGAAAACTTCTGGTTCAGATTCATCCAACCCGATATCATCAACTTTGAGATGGGTGAATATGACAAAATGCTCAACACCATTTCCGATAAACTCGGGGATTATGTTAACAGCCGTCTTGGAATCTTCATCAGAGAGATATTCCAGGATTATCAGAAAAGCCCTTACATTCAATATCTCTTCCCCTTTGAGATAACCAAGGTTGGCTCGGTATGGAACAGAAGGGATACCATTGAGATAGTTGTAGTGAGCGAACCGGCAAGAGCGGTGCTCTACGCGAACCTCGTGCTTCAGGACGAACCTTTGAACAAGTATGATGTAAACATGGCATCAACCCAGTTCTTCAAATTCAAGAACCTCTATTCGAACTATTCAAAGAGATATCTTATTATCTCGAAGAACGGGCTCGATGAAGGTGCTGAAGCCTTCTGCAAACAGAAAAATCTGACCACCATCGACATCAATGTCTTCTTCGACGCGCTCGTCAGCGATACGGTCGATGCAGACGCTCAAATGATCGAAGTGGAAGTCTGATAAAATAAAAATGTATTTGAAAAGCTGCTTTCGCAAGGGGGCAGCTTTTTTTTATGCCATAACGAGCGCTATGATGTCTGCCAGGTTAACTCCCGTGCTTCCCGTGTGGATCGCGCTTCCAGTTAACTCACACCACGTACCTGAATCACTCCCGGCAAGCATCCCCGCGTGATCGAGCCCGTATCTGATCCCAGGCTGAAAACTTCCTCCATCAACCAAAGCTCCGGCGTTGTTGGTTGAACCATCAATACCATCTGTTCCGGCAGCCAGAAGAAAACAATTCCTGCCAGCCAGAAGTGGCGTCGCGCGCATCGCGAACTCGCTGTTCCGCCCCCCGGTTCCTGAACCCTTTACCACCACACTTGTTTCAGCCCCCGCGATAAGCATCAATGGCTGCTCACCCGAATGGTTCAAACTTCCGGCAATAGCCATAAAACCGTCAACGGCTTTGGCTGATTCTCCCGTAACCGGTTGAGGCAACACCTCTGTACGGTATCCTAACTTTGCAGCGACTGCGGCAAAATCATCCACAAAGTGCCGGTTTGAGTCGATGATGAAGTTGGAAACCTCCCGCGCGTTATTCATTTCTGTGAAGGGGGAATCTTTGGCAATCCTGATAGATCTGGCAACAACATCCTGATCAACCGGCTTGCCGTATTTTTGAAGAACTTCAGCCACCTGACGCGGGTCGATCGACCTTGGCACCAGCATTCCCGACCCGATCACTGAAAGATCGTTATCAAGCACATCGGAGATGATCAGATTGACAACCCTTGATGCCAGTACGTGCCTGAGAAGTCCCCCGCCCTTTATGCCTGAGAAAAAACTTCTGACAAGATTAAGATCGTGAATCTCAATCCCGTTCTTCATCAGAACTGATGTTAGTTCACTCTTCTCCTGAAGAGTTATTCCCTTCGCCGGTATCGATACCATTGAGGAGGTGCCGCCAGAAGTAAGATATAGTAAAACTGCATTACTGTCTGAAGATGCAACGAAATTAATTAGTGAATTTGCCGCCTTAACACTTCGTTCACCGGGTACCGGGTGGGATGAAAGATGATACACGAACTCCTTGGGCAAATTTGGCTCAACTGCATTTGAAATTGCCAACCCCCGTTTGATCCCGGGACCCAAAAATTCAAACGCGCCCCTTGCCATCCCGCACGCGCTCTTACCGGATGCCGCCACTTCAACCTTCACACCGGGTGGGAAAATATCCTGATGATCGCGGAGAAATCGATGAACCACACCCGCGGGATCGTGCTTTTGCAGCACTTCCCTGAAAATAGCTTCCAGATTCGACCGGTGGTCAGCCATTCCTGCCAATTTTCTTCAGCATTATTGAAACAACCTCTTTAATATCCCCGGAGGCAGACGAGGTCAGTTCCATTATCTTTTTCAAAAGGATCAGTTCGGCTTTTAGATCAGGATCGGCATTTAGCAGATCGTTATGGAACTTATCCATTAGCGGGATCACTTTTTTCAAGCCGACATACGAGAGTGTGGGGCGGAGCTTATGACAGTTCTCACGGCAATTCATGAGATCACCGATAGATAGACTGAAATTGATGTTTGACAAAAGTTTGGAATTGGTCTCGAGGAAACTTTGGAGTATATCCACGGCGAACTGCAGATCACCTCGTGAAACCTCACGCAAATATGTAAGATCTATGTTTCCGTTAACCACGAATGGATCTTTTTCCCGGTCAACAGGGAGTTTATGGTTGCGATCGGAAATAAATGGGTCGATCGCCTCGAGCAACTCCTTCAACTTTACCGGTTTGGCAACGTAACCATCCATACCGGCGGCATAAACACGGTCTTTCATCTCATTGAATGCAGATGCAGTTAGCGCGAGAACCGGAACACTTTTATATGGCTCCGCGAGCTCTGTTTTTATTTTATCGGTAGCCTCAAACCCATCCATCACGGGCATTGCAAGATCCATCAATATCAGCGAGTAGTTTTTCTCTCCCGCTTTCTCGAATCCTTCAAGACCATTCTCAGCGAGATCAACTTCGAGATCAAGTTTCCGGAGCATACCCGCTACCACAACTCTTGCGCTGTCGTTATCCTCGACCACCAGCACCCTCTTCTTTACCCCCTCAATTGCTTCCGCGACTGGCTTTGCTTTAACCTTCGCGGCGTGAGGTAGATGATCTACTATCATAACGCCTCTGAAACGGTCGTCATCAATTGACAGGATCAGTATTTCCAATACTGTCCCTCTTATGGTCTCCGAAAAACGAAGATTCCCCATTGAGAGTTCTCTTTTTACAAGAACCGGAAATATCTCGCTGATTATCTCCCTGGATTCTTCAGGAAGTGGCAGCTCATCTTCAAAATTAATTTCTGATTTGGCACGGCGGTAAGAAAAACGGGCAACTGAATAGCTTTTGAGCATCTTGAACGGTGATTTTGGAATCGAAACTTTTTGAGGGCAAATATAAAAAAAAGGCTGCTAAAAAGCAGCCTTTTGGGGGGAGTAATGTAGCATTAAACACTAGCAGGGATCGTGTTTAATGACATACGAAACTTACGGTATTTAGAAACCAATGCAATAACGTTTCGACGAATTGCCATTTTTACTCGACGAATTGCCATTTTTACTCGACGAATTGTTTATATATAAATTCGGAGCGTTGTCCTGAAATTGCGACCTGCTTCCGGCATTACTGATTTCACCCTTGAAAGATGGTTTCTGTACTCGATATTGAATATATTATCCACTGAGGCTGAGACAAGTCCGGCAAGTTTACCCAATGTGAAATTGCGGTAGACCCCCGCGTTTACCACCATATAACCTGAAGTGGGTGATTCAAATACGTCAGTACGTTCCTGCGCGGTGGCTATTTCAGCTGACAGTTCCATCGATGTACCCGGCCAGATTTTGTAAGATGTCTCTAGCAACACCTTAAGCGGGGGTATTTGCGGAAGTGCTCCACCCGACTTGAAATTACCTGAGGTGTAACTCATCCGCACAGAAAATTTCAGATATCTAACCGGCTCGAATTCTGTCTCAAATTCCACTCCGGTAAGTTTGGCATCCTCACCTGAAGTTGCGTAAACAGGCAGGAATGTCTGGTAATTGATCCTTCCGGTATTCCTGGGTACAATAAAGCCATTGAGGTCATAGTAGTATACGTTAAGAAGAGCGTAAAAACCTTCTGACCGCCAATAACTGAATGCCTCGTATCCCATGCCCGTTTCAGCATCCAGCTCCGGATTCCCGGTTTCATACGAATATGCAGCAAGATGCGGACCCTCGGAAAACAGTTCTTCGATGGTCGGCACTCTTGACGATCGACTCAAATTGACCCCCGCGTAAAACTTTTCCGTGAATCCATAGATCATTGAAGCTGAAAAAGACCATGTAAGATAATCCCTCTCCCTGATCATCCCGATGGATGCTTTCTTTTCGGTGACAGGTTTTATCATATCCCCGTTCACTCTGCCGCCGAATTCGAAACTGAACCCGTCATAAGTGAATGGTTGCCAGAAATAGAGTGAAAGGTTTTTGGAGTTTGAGATTGGCGTGTATACAAATCCGCCAACTTCAAAATCCCTGATCTGACCGGAAAGGCCAATTATTCCGTCTTGATTGAAACCTAACAGATGGTGCTCGGCATTTAAATAAGCTGAATTGTCAAGAATTCTGAACTCCGCTCCTATCAGATCATTTCTTTCAAACTCTTTGTGACGGTAAAATGATCTTGTATAATGAAGTGTTACGTTGTGTAAAAGGCCTCCATTGATATTTAACGAACCCTTTACTGAATAGGTGTTTCTAAATACAGATATCCTTACTCCGTTGGGGTGAGACCCAACAAATCCACCCGGGATACCGTATTCCATTTCAATGCTCCGGTACGAATAACCGGTGTAACCAGCCTCACCGGTGTAAGAACCACCCGCGGAAAGGCCTGTGATCGAGGATAATGAATTTTTAAGTACACCCGTGGGAGTTTGAAGGTCGCCCGACGAGCGTGATGTAAAACTTCCCTGAAAAACAAGAGCTCCCGTGCCATATTCACCCCGTGCTCCGTAAAGAAATCCGTTGTTCGCGCTTTCGTAATATGAACCGGCACTCGCGGATATGCCATCAAATGACTCAACCGGGATATCATGCCTGACGACATTCACCACTCCACCAAGTGTAACCGGTGAAAAGATCAGCGCTTTCGGTCCACGGATAATATCCGCTCTTGTGATTGAAAATGGTTCTATCGTAAGAGCGTGATCAGGTGAAGTGCTGCTCAGATCCGCGGTGCGGGCTCCGTCTTCGGTGAAGAGTATCCTGTCCCCTCCCAAACCCCTGATCACAGGGCGTGCAGGAGCCGGTCCCATGGATCTTATTGATAGGCCGGTCTCATTTTTCAAAGTGGCCGCGAGCGTTAATCCGAGATTTTTCTGTAGATCAACCCCCTCAACGGCACCTTTTAAGTTATCGATCTCTTCAAACCTGGAGTGGGCATGGTTACCGGTGATCAATACCGTTTGCAGACTGAGATCTCGTGGGATAAAATAAACCACAAGATCAAACGGGGCCTTTTCATCGGGTATAAGTGTAAACGTATATTTATAATAGGCAATATGTGTCACATTCACCGTGATTCTCTTCCCCGCCGGGAGCATAATTGAGAATTCACCGTTTTCATCCGATATAACACCTTGTCCTGTGCCGGCAATGCTGACAGTGGCAGCAGCCACCGCGTTCTTTGTGTAAGAATCGTAAACCTTGCCATGCACTGACACCTGACCTTTCTGTTGCGCGTGAACTGCGGATGATGCCAGGAACAGGATGGAAAGTATGAAATATTTTAAAATGCTGTTTCTCATAAATTTTACCGGAAGTTTATCAAATTATTATTAAAGCATCGCTTTAGATTAATTTAATAAACTTCCTTTTTTAACTGATTATTAAGCTTGTGTTATTGAACCAACACTTTAAGATTTCCTGAACGAAAATCATTGTGTCCTTCGTGCGTAATATAGAACTCGACAGTGGTCAGTCCGGGCTTCTTTCCACGGAAGTGAATCTCATATTCTTCATCATGTCGCCAGATCTCGACCATGCTGGTGTCAGCGATATTCCAGGTAAGTCTTTTGTTCACATCCGATGGAGGGTTAATAATATTACGATTGGCATCAAAAAATCGCACATTCATGTGATCCGTTGAATTTCCAATTGGTACTTTAACGGTATCAGTTGATTCACCTCGAAAAATCGATGCCACTGGTATACCTGAGGAGGAGAGATAAACTCCTTCCGCGGCAAAATGCTCCTCCTGTGGAACAACCACGTTATCTTCTTTTTTACAGCCGGAAACCCAAACGGCAACCAGAACAAGCGTAATTAATAATCCTTTTTTCATGTAAAACTCCAATTTCTGACCATTGATCAAATAACCAAACCACGCAATGATGCACCCATGATAATTAGGCAGATCACGACACGGAAATTGAATGACGTGACGACCCGGAGCATACCGGGGGTCGCGCTAATAAAATAAGATTTGGATCAGATTACCGGGGGTCCCCGGAGTGGATTTGTATTTGTAAGTGAGAGTTGGATTTCCCCTGTACTGTCAGGCAAAGGAATGAAAGCCTTTTCAACGTAAGCACCGGGGAAAAAAGTGTTCAACTCAAGGGAAGAAGTGCCCGCGAATGCTGCAATGTAGCACGCGGAATAGATTGTAGTTGAGTGATGCGCGGAATCGCCCGCGTATGGGGTAGTAAATTTTGGATCCGCGAGCGGGTTATATTCAGAACCGTGAACGTGCATGGCACTCCCCACCAGAACCGCGATGTAAAGAGACATCACAATAATGTGAATCTTTTTTCGCGTCAAATTGGAAAGGTGCATCATCTTATATTTTATCCTTTAATTACAGGATAGCTCCAACTTATGATACCGCCATCAAGGTTGAAGACTTTTTTGAATCCATGTTGAGCCATGAACAAACCGGCGTGAAAGCTTCTGCTCCCGCTGCGGCAATATAGATAGTAACTCCTGGCTGTATCAAGTTTAACTATCTCAGACTGGAACTCATGTGAATAGATATCAATATTTATCGCGCCTTGTATTCTTTTTTCTGAAAATTCCTCAGGTGTTCTCACATCAATGATTACTGATTCAGGATCATCCTGAAAACCGGCAAGGAATTTCGAGGGAGAGAGATTTTCAACTCCGGGCATGCTTACTCACTTTACTTTATAAATTGCAATGTATTACCTTTAAACGTACTAAAGGGGCGTATAGTTCCTTTCTGACACAGTGATCTGTTCATTTGTCATAATTTGGAATTTCTTGTAGGATCCATATATCTGTTTACTTAACGGGTCTGCCGAAACTATCTCCTGAAGCACTTCAGCTGACTTTTCTCGCAGTTTTACGAGCACGGCATCAGGGAATTTCATAAGTTTTACCCCCTTGTCCTTTTTTATAACTTCAAGATATTCAGCGTTTTTGGCAAATATTTCGGTGGTTATCAATATATCCGACCATGCCATTGCCCCTTTAACGATTTCACGGAGGTCTTCCGGAAGCCCCTCGAATGCCTTTTTATTAACGATAAATTCAGTCGAACTACCGGGCTCCTGCCACCCGGGATAGTAGTAATAGGGGGCGATCCTGTGAAATCCCATTTTATAATCGTGATAAGGCCCCACCCATTCAAGCGCGTCGAGTACCCCCCGTTCAAGATTGGTATAGAGTTCACCACCGGGGAAAAGGAGCGCGCTGGCACCAAGCCTGGCTAAAACCTTGCCGCCAAAACCGGGTATCCGCATCTTAAGTCCATTAAAGTCGGATACTTCCTTAATTTCTTTCCGGAACCAGCCTCCCATTTGTCCACCCGTGTTTCCACCGGGAAATCCAAGCAGACCATGGCGGTTATAAAGTTGATCCCAAAGCTGCTGCCCGCCACCATAGCGGAACCATGCTTCGGTCTGTGTGGCATTCATCCCGAAGGGCATCCCGGAGAAGAAGATGGCAGCCGGTTCTTTACCTGCCCAGTAATAACTGGCACTGTGGACCATCTCAACATTACCCTGCTTCACTGCATCAAAACTTTCCATAGCGGGCACAAGCTCTCCCCCGCCATAAACCTTTATTTCAAGCCTGCCACCTGACATGGCAGAGATGGTCTTTGAGAAAGCGAGCATCTGCTCCCCAAAAACCGGGAAATTCGGAGGCCAGGCGGTTACCATTTTCCACTTGATCTTTCTGCCGGTGTATGCTCCCGCTTTCCCGTCTTTCCTCATACATGAGGAAAGAACACCCGGGAGCACGGCCGCGGTTGAAACAAGAGCCGCTTTTTTAAGAAAATCTCTTCTTTTCTCCATATAATCAGAATTTTATTTTTTTTATGACCATCAGAGTGGCATCATCTTCCCACTTTGCACCCCCGCCAAACTTGTCGGCTTCCTCAAAAATGAGCTCGATTATTTCTGATGCTCCCAAATTCTCGTGCTCCCGCACAAGTGATATTACATTGCTGATTGCGAAAAACTCCTCATCCGCGTTCTGACGTTCTATGATACCATCGCTGTAAAGCAACAGGATATCGCCCTCATCCATGTGCGCGAACGAACGTTTAATGCTTATGTCAGGAAATGCTCCGAAGATAAGGCCTGTGGGCTGCAACTCGACGATCGATTTTTTCTTGAATATCAGCGGCGCGGGGTGTCCCCCGTTTGCATAAAACAAGTTGCCGTTGTTCTCAAATTCAGCGAAGAAAAGGGAGATGAAACTTGTTGAATAAGACCCCCTGTAAATCACTTCATTCAGTTTCTTCAGGGTGTAAACCATTTTCATATGTTTCTCAACACCCATCCTCAAGCCGGTCACTACATCCCGCACCATAAGCGCGGCGGGCAGACCGTGACCACTCGCGTCACCAAAACAGATACCAAAATCCTCTGCCTCAAACCGGAAGTAATCATACAGGTCTCCTCCAACCAATTCTGCTGGTTTCGACCTCGCTGCTATGTCCCATCCTGGTATCGAAGGTGGCACCGAGGCAAGGAGCGACTGTTGTATCCTCGCGGCCTGCTGCATTTCTCCGATCACGGCTTCCGAAAAAAGTCTGTAGTTAACAGCTCTGCGCACTGCATTCAGACAAAACTCTATCTCTTCCCTTACCCAGCCACTCATCAGCTCAAAAACGAATATATATTTTTGGTCTGGACTGTTTACCACAAACGCCGCAGGTACTGAGTATTCATACCCTGAAAAATTTTTAAACGGTGTTGATGCTCCGGGATTGTCGAAAATGTACAATCGTGATCTCAGAATCAACTGTGTCTCGTGCATCTCTGAAGGAAACTTCTCAGTATACCCTTTGGTGTTTTCTTCTACCGGATATATCAGTTCAAAGTTCGCCGCCACTTCCTCATATATCCTCCCGCGACTAATCTGGAGGTCTGAACCGAAGCTGTCTTCAAGTTTTATGAGAATGTTGAAGAGGAAATCCTGACCGGTTTTTTCCTTCCCAATGCCGGCGAGAAGTGAGTCAAGTTTTCTATAAAAATATTTAGGTTCTAACATTTCTTTTCTGGTTCATTATTTAATAGGGATTTTTCCCATGATAAATATAGTTAACAGCGGTGTAATTTTTGTCCCGTTCATCCCTTATTTACGATACTTTGAACAAAATTCCTTAGATTAATGGGTTAATTTTATCTTATTTCTCACAAAATAGAATCGTTTTGGCGCGCGAATCTTCAATAGACCAGATCCGTAAATTTTTTGACATCATAGGTGCCCTTTCGGTGTTCACCCACCGGTTCTTTATGAATGTCATCAAGCCACCGTATGAATTCGCGGAGATCGGAAAGCACATGTACGAGCTTGGCGTTAAAACTTTTCCGATAGTAAGCGTCACCGGTGTAATCATCGGCGTTGTTCTTACGCTGCAGTCACAGCCCTTTATGGTTAAATTTGGCGCGGAAGCCTTTCTCCCCTACATGGTCACCCTTTCTGTGATCCGGGAATTGGGTCCCGTTCTCACTGCTCTTATTTTCGCGGGACGTGTTTCAAGCGGAATTGGCGCCGAACTCGGTTCGATGCGGGTAACCGAACAGATCGACGCGATGGAGGTTTCGGCGATTGAGCCGTACAGGTTCCTTGTGGTTACAAGAGTTATCGCCTGCACCATCATGGTGCCTGTGCTTACTGTTTACGTCGATTTCCTCGCTATTGGCGGCGGATATGTGGCATCAAACATCCTTAGTGGCACTACTTTCGATCTTTATATATCTCAGGTGATCGAAGTGGTGAAATTCGGCGACATCATACCGGGAATTGGTAAAACATTCGTTTTTGGATTCATTGTCGGCATTACCGGCTCATTTCTTGGTTACAACGCCGACAAAGGAACTGAGGGAGTGGGAAAAGCTTCCACCACTTCAGTTGTATATTCTTCACTTTTAATCCTGATCTTTGACATGATCCTGGTACAGATCACACTATGGATATGGCCCGTAAGTTAGTAGAGATCAAAGATCTTTACAAAAGTTTTGGAGATCAAACCGTCCTCGCCGGCGTTTCGCTCGATGTATATGAATCTGAAAACCTCGTTGTTTTCGGTAAATCAGGAACCGGGAAATCGGTTCTCTTGAAATGTCTGGTTGGCCTTCTTGTTCCCGATAGCGGAGCTGTAACCATAAATGGCGTCGACGTGCTGCACCTCCCCCAAAAAGAAATGAATGAGTTACGGAAGAATATCAGTTTCCTCTTCCAAAGCGCCGCGCTTTATGACTCGATGTCTGTGCGTGAGAATCTCTCGTTCCCTCTGATAAGGAACTTTAGTTTCACACAAAAAGAGATTGACCAGAAGGTTGAACGCTCTCTTGAGATGGTTTCACTCTCCGGCGCCATTGACAAGATGCCAAGTGAGCTCTCAGGTGGCATGAGAAAGCGCGTGGGACTTGCCCGGGCGATCATTACAGAGCCGATGCTGATGCTTTATGACGAGCCGACAACCGGGCTTGACCCGATAACTACAAAGGAGATCAGCAAACTTATCCGCGATCTTCAAAGAGAACTTAAAATGACCTCAATAGCCGTTACTCACGATCTGATCTGCGCGGAAATAATTGCCGACAGGGCGATCGTGCTCAACGAGGGACATATCCTTTATGAGGGTGGACTCGATACCCTTACGGCTCTTGATGATCCGTTCATGAAAAACTTTTTTAGCCCTGAATTATTAGAGGATTAAAATGGGTGAACCACACAAATTTATACGACTTGGAATTTTTGTTACCATCGGGATGCTGCTCTTTATCGTCGGTATCTTCTATATAGGAAGCAAGCAATCCCTTTTTACATCTACTTACACCGTTAAAGCATACTTCAAGAATATCGAAGGGTTGCGAACCGGTGCTCCCGTTCGCCTCGCGGGTATTAATATTGGTGCTGTATCGCAGATATTTCTTGCTCCCGACACTTCGGGACAGGTTATGGTGGTAATGAACCTCGAAAATGAGGTGAAGAGATTTATCAGGAAAAACACTCAAGCGTTTGTTGAAACCGAGGGGCTCGTCGGCAATAAGGTGATCAATCTGCAAAAAGGAACCGTGGATCAACCCGAAGTGGAAGATGGAGGCTTTATCGTCGGCATGAACCCATTGGGGCTCGGTGCCATTCTGAGCGAGATCACTGCAATTCTTGGATCGACAAAATCGATGACCACCGACCTCGCGGGAATCATGAAAAAAGTTAATTCCGGCCAGGGTACCATTGGCAAATTACTTTCCGATGACCGGCTTTATGAGAACGCGAATGTAATACTTCTTACAGCCAACCGTGGTTTGGAAGAGGCGGTCTCAAAATATGACACACTTGCGTCGATCGTCACCGAACTCGGAAAAAATATAAATTCAGTTGTGAAAAATGCCGATGGCGTTCTTTACACCATGGATACCCTGATGGCACACGTTGATGGCGTGGTAAAAGATGTTAAAAGTGGTAAAGGTGTGATTGGTAAACTCCTGAAAGACGGCAGTGAAACCGATGTAACAGTAAAAGAGATGCTTGGTGAACTCCTCGGGATCACCAAGGAAGTGCGGGTTGGCGCGGGCCGTTTCGCCGAGAATATGGAAGCTCTTAAGCGTAACTGGCTCTTCTCAACCTACTTCGAAGAGCGCGGCTATTACGATAAATCAGGCTACGAAGTAAAACTCGAAGACTACATCGATCAGATCAACAACCGCATCAAAGAACTTGACGAGCGCATCAAAACCCTCAAAGATATTGAAAAGAAACAGGTTTCGAAGAAGTAATTGAAACCCCGCCTGGAGTTATACAGGGGTACGGGTTGTACAGGGGTAGGTAGAGGTTGAAGATTTTCACCTAACCCCGCCAGGGGTTATACAGGGGTAGGGGTTATACAAGGGTAGGTAGATGTTGAAGATTTTCACCTAACCCCGCCAGGGGTTATACAGGGGTAGAGATTTATTCCAACCACCACCCTAACCCCGCCAGGGGTTATACAGGGGTAGGTAGAGGTTGAACATTTTCACCTAACCCCGCCAGGGGTTATACAGGGGTAGGTAGATGTTGAAGATTTTAACCTAACCCCGCCAGGGGTTATACAGGGGTAGAGATTTATTCCAACCACCACCCTAACCCCGCCAGGGGTTATACAGGGGTAGAGATTTATTCCAACCACCACCCTAACCCCGCCAGGGGTTATACAGGGGTAGAGGTTATAC
>JAEYUD010000259.1 GCA_023433685.1 Bacteroidota bacterium | reverse complement strand
ACGGCGACCACAGAGATCTACACTTATGCGATCGTCGGCAGAGTCAGTTGTGTATTAGAGACAGAATCAGATCTGTTGAAACTGAAGTGGAAAGGAGCTCACAGGTGGACTGATACTAATGCAGTTTCCGGGAACTGGATAAGTAAAATCAAGACAGCGGTGGACTCTTCATTTAACAACAAAGATGGTACAATATGGATACAAACGGGATACTTCGAGGAGTACAGTAATCTCACCGGCTCTGACCCCTTTTCCAGATATATCTACATCGTGAACCGAAGATGTAATGAAACTAACTCATCAAGATATGTCAAGTTCACTATTGGGGATGAGATCATCTCCTCATTCAAGAATTATTGTATAACTGACCTAAGAACGGGAAAGAAAGATTTTGTTGCCTCCGGTTTAGAATATAGTTTGTACCTGGCTGCCGGTCATGGTACTTTACTTAAGATTGAACCGATGATTAGATATGGAGGTACTTTATTTACCAGCGAGACAGTACCTTCCGATAATTTCACGATCGACACTACCCTAACAGTCCCTGACAATGTAAAGCTAACTGTGAGTGCCGGTACAAAGTTGACATTCCGGAATTCCGGAAGATTATTGGTTGAGGATGGCGAACTGGAAGTAAATGGTACACCGACAAACAAAGTTGAATTTGATTTTGTCTCAAAGAACTGGAGTGCGGGAAACGGTATCTACTCTTACAGAACGCCCCTGAAGATAAAAAATGCAGTGATAAAGAATGCGAGTTGCGGGATTTATTCTCACATCAGCCCCGGTGACACTATAGATGGGGTGACCATTGACAATACCCACTTTGGGATAAGTTTATATTACAGCTACAACTACGGTGCTGACAACACAGTTATCCGCAACTCACAGATTTCCAACAGTCAGCTTGCAGGAATCACCATGGTTGGCTCACAGCCAAGGATTCACAATAACTGGTTTACGAATATCACTGAAAAAGCGATATCAGCTTCCACAGGTTCAGCACCGAAGTTGCTTAAAACCGCAGATACAGTTGGCAATAATCGATTCTATCAAAATGGGACTTCAATTTACGCAGTTAATTCAACTCCCATTCTTGGGGTGATTGACAGTAAAGAAAACCATATTGGTGGAAATTGTTTTTACGCCGATACAACAAGTCTCCGAGCTGTAAATGAAACGCCGGGATTAGATTATGAAATAGACGCATATGGAAATGACTGGGGAACAACAGACCCAAGTGAATTCAAAATAATTTCCGGAATCGGGATAACTGTAAACACAGATGGTTACAATTCAGATTGTTCAGGTATATGGCTGAATCCAAACAAGTTGAGTAATGGTACTTCATCACCCAAACAAATGGAAAGTGGTGGCGAACCTGACAGTATAAAGACTCTGATAAAAAATGCCAAAAGCATGATTGCCAAAGGACAACTTCGTGAGGCTCATGTTGTTCTTACTGATATCATTAACGGTGGGGTTGATGTTAAATACAAAAAATCAGCGGTTAGTTTGATTCCTCAATGTTATGAACTTGTAAATATCAGTGAACTAAAAAGTAACCTGTTGTCCATAAGAAATACAGTTGGCCTCTTTAAGTTTACCACAATGCTCTTAATGAACATTGACACGGAAAACATGGCTACATACAAGCAGGAAATCCTGAATTCAGGCAGCAACAAGGCCTATGGAGCAGGAGACAACAGTGAGCAAGTTATGATGACCTACAACATTCTTCATGAGGAGAAGTACAACCCCGGCGGAGTGATAGATACAGCGGGCAAGGTGGCACCACTGCTTGCATACCTGAACGGGAATCATCCCGGCTCTGAATACACAAAGCTGGCGAACCTGCTGTTCAGCGAACTGCCGGAAGGTAACCCTGCAAACAAACCGATGGTGAAACAACACCCCGGAGGCAGCAAACCGGAGACGGTGGTTTACGAGTACAACTTGTACAACAACTATCCAAATCCTTTCAACCCCGAAACAGTGATAAAATTCTCACTTAAGGAGAAGAGCGGCGTAAAGCTGACAGTTTACAGCATCACGGGACAGAAGGTGGCTGAACTCTTAAACGGAGAAATGGAGAAAGGGTTTTACGATAAGAAGTTCGATGGAACCAAACTCTCATCCGGCGTTTACATATTCAGGCTTGAAGCCTTATCGCTTGAGAGTAAGACAACTTATTCCAAGACGATGAAAGCGATGCTCCTTAAATAGGGCTGACGGCTGATCCGCCACGGCGGACTGATGGCTGAAAAGCCTCACAAGGAGGATGAATTATTACGGCTGTCTCAAGAGGGGCAGCCGTATTTATTCTTTTGTCATGTCAAAATAAGAGGCTGTCTGATTTTCTGAAGCGAGGCAGCCTTTTTTTTGTAAAAATCAAGACAGATCGTTATGGAAGAAAATGCTTGTGGTGAGATAATTTAACCGGGAATTCCATTTGAGAAAAAGAGGTTGTCATGAAAGTGGCAGCCTCTTTCGTATTTTAAAGGATTGGTTTCAGAAGTTTTGGAGAAAGATTGAGCGAACTGGTTTACGCGGCAATATTCCTCGCCATAATAGCTGTGGCGGCGGTTTCAACGGAGGTATTGGCGCGGAAAGAGATACTGGAGAAAAACACGGGCCGGAAGATACTTCACATGACGGCGGGGGTGCTTGTTTCTTTTCTGCCCCATTTCATTGTCGGGAAGATCACGCTCCTTCTGATCGGCGTTTTTGTTCTGGTATCGCTTTACTACCTGGTTGCGAACAACAAGCTTGAGGGGATAGATGACCTCCACCGTAAGAGTTGGGGGATAGTTTATTTTCCTGTCTCTTTTATCATTCTGATCCTCCTTTTCATTCCCTATAAGCCTGAAGTTTTTACCATTTCATTCCTTCTGATGACATTTTCCGATGCTTTCGCCTCGATAGTCGGGAAGAAGATAAAAAGCCGGGAATATCACCTTACCACCGATAAAAAGACGATCTGTGGAAGTATCACCTTCTTTCTTACCACAGTTGCATTGCTTTCATGGTTCCTTTTCTATGAATCGGGGTTGCCCGGGAAAC
Organism: Bacteroidota bacterium; assembly: GCA_023433685.1. GTDB lineage: Bacteria > Bacteroidota > Ignavibacteria > Ignavibacteriales > Ignavibacteriaceae > UTCHB3. The sequence goes on along the minus strand of JAEYUD010000259.1, from coordinate 21,468 downwards.
ATTTAACCCCGCTTTTTATCGCGTCATTCATTCTTGTTGTGGCTACCACCTCAACGCTTCTTGAGGGGATAGCATCGGATGGATTTGACAATTTCTCGGTGCCCATCGGTACAGCGTTCCTTGTGAACATGTACTTTTACCCCGTGAGTGGGGGTGTGGAAGCGGGTATGCTGTATGGATTTGCGGCAGCTGTTATAGTGGGTTATTCCTCTTTCAGATTGAGATTCCTCACAGCTGATGGAGCTGTAGGGGCTACAATTCTCGGTACATTCGTTTTCGGTTTTGGAGGTGTGCAGTGGACGCTTCCCGTGATGACTTTTTTCGTTCTGTCGAGCGTTCTCTCAAAGATCAGGGTGAAGAGAAACATGGAAGTGGAGGAGCGGTTCGAGAAATCGGGAAACAGAAACATTGGACAGGTTCTCGCCAACGGTGGGGTAGGGGGTGTGATTCTTCTTCTCGAATCATATTTCAACACCGGATGGTTGTACCCGGTTTATGTTCTTAATTTTGCTGCAGTTTGTGCTGACACTTGGGGAACGGAATTCGGCACTATGTGGAAAACAAGAACGGTTTCACTAAAGAATTTTAAGGATGTGCCGCAGGGGCTCTCAGGTGGGGTATCACTCCCCGGTACAACCGGGGCGCTGGCGGGCGCTGTGGTGGTAGTAATTAGTTCATATTATTGGTCGGACGATTTGGTTATTTTAGCGCTTTTGATAACGCTCGGTTTTGGCGGGAGTCTGCTCGACTCGCTTTTGGGGGAATTTCTGCAGATACAATATAAATGTGGAATTTGCGGTATTGTAACAGAACGGCAATCGCACTGCGAAACCGGCACTTCCAAACACAAGGGAAACCGCTATATTACCAACGACGTTGTCAATTTCAGTTCGGCGATAGCATCAATTCTGATTTTTGTAATAATTTATAAAACCTGGTTATGAAATTTAAATACCTGATAATTCTACCGTTACTCCTCTGTTTTTTTGCATCCGCGCAGTCGAATACCGATTATTACCGTGCCGTTAAGTACTACCAGGATGGCAGGTACTATGAGGCATATCAGCTTTTTGAGCAGTTCCTCAAGATCAAGATACCGGAAGATGAGCTTTATGCTTCCGCGAAATTTTATTCATCAGAGGCTTTGTTCAATCTGGGGCAGTACGGCGGTGCAATGTCGGGTTATGAGTACCTGGTTAACAAGTTTCAGTACAGCTCATTCAGGCCAATAGCCCTGTATAAACTTTCCCTGATTTACATTTATAATGGTCAGATCGAGAAGGCCCGGGTAAAACTCATGACATTTGCCCGGAATTACCAGGGGGTTAGCAACTATGGCAGCGTTCTTTTCTATATAGGTGAAACATACCGGTTTGAAAAAGACTACACCAACGCGCTTTACTACTACGAGCAGGCAAGAGTCAACCGGCAGACAAACGTTTACAAAGTTGAAACAATGTTCTATATTGGTGAGTGTCATGAGTATCTTGGTGATTTTACCAAGGCCTCCGAGGTGTACGAATCGATCCTGAACGACTACCCCGATAATCCCTTCTCACTCAGCGCTCAGATAAAACTTGGTGTAAGCTATTTCAAAGCCGGTGAGTATGAAAAGGCGATACTTGAATTAATGGGTCCCGACTTCCAGAACCTTCCGGCTGACAAGAAGAAAGAAGCTACTCTGATCCTCGCGTCTTCGCTATATCATACCCAGGAATACGCCAAAGCAGAGTCGGAGTTCAGAAAGCTTTACAAACAGGAAAAAGGGAATGAAACAGGCAGGGAAGCCCTCTACGGTATCGGCTGGTGCAAGTTCCAGACAGCCGACTATGATTCGGCGGCTGTCGTCTTCTCGAATTTATCGAACGGCAAGGACACAATTGCCGAAGGTGCATCTTTTTGGCTGGCAGAAGCTTACAGATACAACCGTAAATACAAGGAAGCCCTTGCGGCATACAATTCATTTTTAGCAGGGAAAACTTCGGGAAGTTATCTTGAAGTTGCGAAAACCGGACTTGCTATCACCATGATCGAAACCGGCAATCTGAAAGGTGCCTTCGAGCTTTTGCTCACCATGAAAAACTCGCTCGATCCCGGAGTGATGGCGAAAACCAATATTCTGCTCGGCGAGTTGAATTCGAACAATAAAAACTACGTTGAAGCCATTACCAATTTTGAAGTGGCATCCAAGGTCGCGCCTCTTAACAGTGATCTTAAAACAAGGGGACAGCTTGGTCTCGGGGTTTGTTACTTCCTGATGGGAAGCTACGACAAAGCATTCGATATCCTAAGGGACATCCAGGGGAAAAGAAGCAACTTTGAACCCGACATTTACAATTTTTACCTCGGTGAGATATTCTTCAAAAGAATGAAATTCAAGGAAGCCCTTGAGTATTACACCAGGGTCGACCCTGACAAAGGGGATTTCGGAAGGCTCGCCCTTTATGGAAAGGCGTATTCATACTTCAACAGCAAAGACTATCAGAACGCCAAGTTCACTTTCCTCGATTTTATCCAGAAATTCCCGAAAGACACCAGATTGGTCGATGCCAGAGTAAGGCTCGCGGAAAGTTACTACGCCACGAGGGATTTTGAGGCATCTGCAAAGGTATACGACAACCTTCTTAAAGGTGACGGAAGTGTAGATAAAAACCTTCTGAGGTACAACTATGCCCTGACCCTGTTTAACATGGGAAAGAAGGATGACGCGATAAAAGAGTTAAACCGTGTAGTGAAGGAAGCCAAAGGAACACAGCTTGAAGAAAACTCACGGTTCATGATCGGCTGGATCTACTTCAAGTCACAAGATTATGACAAAGCCATTGCAAGCTATAACGATTTCCTCCAAAACTCGGACGATTCAACAATTGTCCCGATAGTTTACTACAATCTTGGCGACAGCTATTACAACCTCGAAGATTTCAGCCGTTCGGCACGCTACTATGAAATGGTGCTGAATGATTATCCAAACTCACCACAGGTTTACGACGCGTTTAACGGTCTTTTCTTCAGTTATTTCGCGCAAGGTTTACAGGATACCGCTTTCGCGCTGATCGACAAATTTCTGGAAGGCAATCCCAGGCTAAAAGACGCGGACAGATTATATCTGAAGCGGGCAGAGCTCTTCTTTAACGCGGGGGATTTCAGCCGGGCAAAAGAGAATTACCTTTCATTTATCGAATTTTACCCCTCGTCGCAGTACCTTTCAGAAGCTTATTTCTGGCTGGGGAAAACTTATCAGTCAAGTGGGGAGTCGGCACAGGCGGTAAATTCGTTCAGATGGGTTATTGAGAAGTTTGATACAACCGCTTTCGCGCCATTGGCATCCGTTGAGCTTGCAAATCTCTTCCTCGATGAAGGAAGACTCGATGAGACGGGAACCGTTATTGAAGCCGCGCTCGCTAAATACCCGAAGGATCAGACCATTCCCGAGCTTAATTACCTAAAAGGTTTGTTTCTTATGGCAAAAGGGGATACACTCTCTGCCTATGATCAGTTCGATAAAGTGATAAATGAGTTCGTAGGGAACCAGTTTGCCGACAAATCTTACATCGAAAAAGGGAAGATCGAGCTCCAGAACAGAAGATTTGACCAGGCGATAAAGGCTTTTATGTCGGTCAGTCTGCGCAGGGACGATGTTATCGGTGCCGAAGCACAGTACATGCTCGGAGTGGCATACTTTGAGAAAGGGGAGAACAAAGATGCCATCACGGCTTTTGTCAGGGTGGAATCTGTTTTCGCGGAGTTCAACGATTGGCTGGCGAAGGCATACCTTAAACTTTCAGATGTCTATGCCAAGATGAAAGAGAACAAGAAAGCAATTTCGATCCTCGAAAAACTTATTGAAAAGCATCCTGATGACGATTATGGAAAAGAAGCTAAAAAGAAACTTAAAGACTTAAGGAGGAAAAAATGAGAAAACTGATCTTTGCAGCCGTTTTTATTCTTTTCCTCTTTAATTCGAGAGCGCAGACCCAGCCGGAAGTTGAACTGCCAAGTTTTGTGATAACCGGGCTTAGATCTTACGATTTCCCGGCGAGGGACAAGATCAACCCCGATTTTTATTCGATCCTTTCTGATCAGTTCAAGACGCCGAAGATCGCGGATTCAGTTTTCAAGCTCGCGAAAAATTTTGAACCACAGGTCAAGCGCGAGATTCTTCGAGACACTGCCGAGTATGTAACCGGTTACGCCTCAGGCTCGCTGGGAAACATGTTTCAGCCATCTTTGAAGGGATTCATCAGCGCTCCTATGAAAGATGTGGTGCTACATGCCGGTGGTGAGTTCAAGCGCAGACAGGCTTTTGTAGCCAATGCTGACGAAACTGACTTCAAGGTTAATGCCGGGTTTAAATATTTCGCTTACAACGACAGTCTTCTCGATCCCGGAACCGAGTATTTCGCCAACTTCGCGATGGCCAAGTCGCTGTACAAATTTTACGCCAGTGATGATCCCTTAAGATCAGGAGACAACAGTTTCTTCCATCCTGAACTTGGATTCAGAAACCTTTCATCCGAATATCTCCAATACGGTGCCAAGCTAAAAGGTGATATTTTCGCGCCTTCACAGGGTGATTACTCCGAAAACATCATTGGCGCGGAGGGATTTTTTAACACGAGATATGAATTTATTGAAATATTTTCGAATCTTTCGATAAAACAGCAAAATCTGACTGACTCATCGGGTAACAAATTCAACAATAACTTCCTTAACGCGAGCGGTTTAGGTGGCATCGTTCTTGGAAGAACGATGAAGCTGCTTGGAGGTATCGATCTCGCCGCTAATCCTGATAATACCTATTTCTCTCCCGTGGTGAAATTCTCGATGAGATTTGCAAACGGACTCTTTTTGATCGCGTCATATAACCCGGCGACAACTTTTCTGTTCAATCAAGACCGGGTGGCATCGAACCGCTACTTTAAACTTTCAGACAGCGTTTCATACTCGGTTCTAAGGAAACAGCATGAGTTCAACGCCGTGGTTAAATATGAATATGAAAAACTGATTGAGTTTGAGGTTGGTGCAGCGTGGTTCGCGTCAGACGCGTTCCCTTACTACCGCGAACTTCCGTCGAAAGGATTCTACTCACTCGGTGGCGCGGATGTGAAAGGAATTGAAGGTTATGTATCAGCTGCATTTCACCCGGGTATCTTCGGTAGATTTGTAGGTGAGTTCAGGTACCGGGGAATTCAGGATGATAAATCAAAATATGTCCCTTACGTGCCGCAGATAGAGGGATTTGTAGCCTATGGTAACAATTATGCCAAGATGATCAGCTATGATGTGAGGCTTGGGTATACCGGCACTGCCTGGGCTGATATGTCAAACACCGTTGAGATATCGGGTGGACTCGACCTAAGCCTGAACGTTGAGTACAATTTAACCCCGAACATCAAACTGTTCGCGAATGGAACCGACCTTCTGAATACGAAATTATTGAAGTGGGGCAGATACGAAACCCCCGGTTTTTCAATTTCGGGTGGTGCGGCAATATCGTGGTAACTTGTAATTAAACAACAAGTTACAAGAAATATTGAAAGAATAACTTGAATTGTATCGGAATAAATTGTTAATTTGCACTTTATTTATCTGGTAGAAAGATGAGCGGCGGCAGCATGCTTCAAAAGATTCGCGACGAGTTCTTCGGAAACAGTTTGACCATGATCGACTTCCTGGGTCAGTTTGAGCTGATGTCCAAAAAATATTTTGAGCCGGAGAGGATCTACGATCTCAACAGGCTCTGTCTCGTGAAACGTCGTTTGCTTGATGGTGGTGACCGGGAGGTTCTTCAGTTTTTAAACGACCGTCTTGAGCTTATCGAGGAGATATCTCTCGGTAACAAGGCCTCGGAGCAGCTTGCAGTCAGTGAATTCCTTTCAATTGGAACCGGTACTGATGAGGGGGGATTACCGGAAGTTTCACCCGTGATGCGGCAATTCTTCGATCGCGTAATAAGCGTCAGTGGAAGCGAAGGCATTTCAAGAAGAGCGGGTGGACTATCAAAGATATTATTGGATGGCGAAATCCGCACTGAAACATACACAGACCGGCCAGATATACCTCTTTTTGAGGACTCGGAAGATGGTTTTCAGAAAGTTCATCCTGTTTCGAAGGCATTCAAAGATGATGAAGATATCACTTTAAGAGCCCCGTTTTCGGAGGAACCGGATCTATTCTCTGAAATAGGCTTGCACCCTGAACGTGAAGATGACGAAGCCAAGAGTGATATCCTCAAATTGGATGATGAACCAGAAGTGCTTTTCACCCATTCGATGATCGTTGTTGATGACAGTGAAGATGAGGGCGAAGAGGAGTTTACCGTTTTTGAAGGTGGACTTAAAGTTACTCCTCAAATTGAAGAAGAACCTGCCCCGCCAAAAGATGATGAATTGCTTGAAGAATTCATGGATACTCTTGTTAGCGATCCCGATCAGGCCGGGGAGCCTCTGGATGAAGAACCCGGTTTTGAATCTGAATCAGTCCCGCAGGAAATGAGGTATTCCGGTGATGAAACCGAAACAGTTGAACCTCCGGTTTATGAGCCGGTAAGCGGAAGTGATCATTTTGAAGTGGTGGAAGAAATGACCGTAACACCGGAAGAGCCGGTGATAGAGGAAGACGATGAAACACTCCCGGAAGAAAGCCCTGATCCGGTAGAAGAAGAATCCGCTGAAGAGATACCCTCGTACGGAATCCCGGTTTTTGATGAGGCACTTTTAGCTGAACACTCACCCGAAGCAGAGGTCACTCCGACAGAAGATATAGCTGAAGAAGAAGTACCGGTCGAGGAAGAAGAGCCTCCACATAAAAAACAGCGCATCAGCATATTTGATGATCTTGAAGAAGAGGAGGAAATAGCTCCGGAACCTGTTATTGAGATTTCCCCTGAAGAGATTCTCTCGGTTCAGGAGACTCCTGAATTTGCAGGAGATGAGATAATTGAACCCGTTATTCAGGTTGAGGAGATGATCACAGGGGAAGAACCCGGTCTGATCACAGAAGATGATCTTGAACATGAAGAGATTGAACCTGTTAAGGAAGAAGAACCCGGTCTGATCACGGAAGATGATCTTGAACTTGAAGAGATTGAACCAGTTGAGGAAGAGGAACCCGGTCTGATCACGGAAGATGATCTTGAACTTGAAGGGGTTGAACCTGTTCAGGAAGAAGAAACCGGTGATATCTCGGAAAAAGGTGATTTCCTTTTCGATGAAGATTTTTTTGACGACGTGATCGAACCTGAGATTCCCGAACAGAGTCAGAATGCAGCAGATATTTCAGATGAAACAGAGTCTGCTGACATGGGAGATGAGCCAAAAAAGTCTGAGCCGGAGGATGATTCCGGCGAAGTTTTTCATCATATCAGCCGGGATTCTGTAATTGAAGAAACCCCTTCAACTGACATTGAATTTACAGCGGCTGTTCAGGAACCAATTCAGATATCAGAGCCAATTGAACCTGTGTCAGGAATAAAAGCCGGCATAAAAGAGGAAGTAAAACCCATGAGCAGCGAAGACCCTGAAGAAAAAAGCACATATTCGGTACTGTTAAAAATGCTTCTGCTGCTTGGTTTAATGGTGGCGACCTGGTTCATACTTGATTCAACCGGGTTGTTGAAGGGGAAACCCGCGTCTATAAGCAAGGAAGACCTCGCGAAAGGGGCAGTTGTGGTGACAGACAGCAATTCTCTCGCCGATCAGAGGGAGTACCCCTATAACAAGGATACGCAGAATGATGCCATTTTGAAGGGCACGATTCTTAAAGAGGGAAAATATTATGAAGTGGCGGAAAATGGTGTTTTAACCGCTGTTGATTATGATACTTCATCGAAAAAACAGATAAAAGTTACCGTGCCACCCGACAGTCTGATCGCAAAAAGCACGACGAAAGATAAAAAAGGGGGAAAAGGGAAAGAGAGCAAGGAAAAAGAGAAAGAAAAGGCGGCGGGGTCAGGGAACATTACTTTGCAGGACGCGGTAAAAAACAAGGTGAACGAGAAGAAGATAGCCGATTTTGTTTTTAAATCGGGGAAGAAATTTTTTATACAGATATCGGCTCACAGATCGTTTGAAACCGCAGAAAAAGTTGCCAAAGAGCTGAAGAAAAAAGGTTACAATTCGTTTATAATGAAGGTGAAAAAAGAGGGGGTAAGAGGCGAAGATGGTGTATGGTACCGGGTGCGGGTTGGTCCATACGATAAAGAAGAAAAAGCCCTTGAAGTAAACAAGACATTAAACAAAAACAAAAAGAGCTAAAGGAATCAGAAGAATTTATGATGAACCTGGTGGAAATGTTCTTAAAAGGCGGTGTGGTCATGTGGCCAATACTGCTCCTCTCGATAATCGGTCTCGCGGTGATAATCGAAAAATTGATCGCGCTCAGGAAAGCAAAAGTTAATGTGCCCAAATTTATTCTCACGGTTGAAACCTTGCTCCGGAAGAATGATATCGCCGGCACCATACAAGTGCTGAAAGGTGAGAGGTCGCCTATAGCTGCCATTATTAAAAAAGGACTTAAGAAGCACAGATATGGATATCAGAGAGTACGCGAAGCTATAGAAGACTCCGGTAATCAGGAGATCGGTAAACTCGAGAGAGGACTCTGGGTTCTCGCCACAGTTGCCGGCGCGGCGCCACTTCTTGGCTTCCTTGGCACGGTTACGGGCCTTGTCTCAGCGTTCATGACGGTAGAACGTCTGAAGGGAAATGCCAGCCCGGCCGATCTTGCGAGCGGTATCTATGAAGCACTTATTACCACAGTATTCGGGCTTGTCGTGGGTATTCCCGCGTTGATCGCTTATAACTATCTTCTCAGTCAGATCAACAAAGTGGTGCTGGATATGGAAGCTGTTTCAACCGATGTTATCGACACTCTTGAGGACGTAAGCCACGGTCAGCAGCCTCAGAAATCTGATATCGATATCGATTTTTAGGTGAAAAATGCGTTTTAAGAGACAAAACAAACCGCTGGCTGAATTCCAGTTTTCATCACTGACCGACGTAGTGATGCTTCTTCTGATATTTTTCATGATCACTTCGCAGTATGTTGTTCAATCAGGTGTAAAGGTTAAACTGCCCGGTTCCAAATCATCAGAACAGGTTGTTTCTTCTGATTACGTCGTCACCATTTCGAAAGAAGGAGTTTATTATGTCGGAAGCCAAGTGGTTGCCGAGCCTGAACTTGAAATAAAGTTAAAAGCCCTTCGCGAGAAGAACAATGAGGCAAATCTGATAATAGCCTCTGATAAAGATGTGCCGATAGAGAAGGTGGTTCTTGTGATCGACGCGGCAAAGGGATCCGGATTCGAGAAGTTCACTCTTCAGACCGACAAGAAAACCCCGGAAAAGGAATAACAGTTTGAACAGGGATAGTGGTATCTCGGTCAGTGTATCGATCATTTTGCACGCTCTGGCATTTCTGCTGATGTTCACTCTTTATTTCGGAGGCAGTATACCAACAGAATCGAAGAGTACCATAGAGTTTGAGTTCGAGGAAGTGCCACAGATAGGTGGTGATCCGGGTGTAAAGGGAGATCCGGGTGAAAAAACGAATGAGGTTACTGCCACAGCCGAGACAAAGGAAGAAAAGAAGGTGAAAGACAAAGTTAAACCCCCCGAGGCCAAAAACACCGATAAAGACGGAGTAAAAACCCCTCCAAAGGATGACAAGGGAAAACAGGGTAATCAGAACCAGGGTGGGAATCCAAATCCGGGTACCGGGGGAGGCACCACTTACGGCACCGGTTATTCGATCGGTTGGGGCGGTAAAGGAAAACGGGCTGTTCTAAGCTGGAATGTTCCAAAATATCCGGCCGGTGTGAATATTGAAGGGAACGTGGTTCTTTCGTTTACAATTTTGCCCAATGGCACGGTTGGAAGCGTGGTGCCTGTAAAGAAACTTGACCCAAAACTTGACAATCTTAGTATTAATGCCCTTAAAACCTGGCGATTTGAGAAACTCCCGGCAGGTGAGAACTTTGTTCAGAACGTTACAATAACATTTCCATTCAGACTCCGGTAGAGGGTATCACCCTCTGACCGGGGCTTTATCAACCAAAGCCTTCCCAATAACACCACCCAAAAGTCCAAATATCGGATAGAAGATCAGATTATTGATCAGTATCATGAACGAATAGAATAACGAAAATCCGTTGTTCACGATCTCATCCCTTGATTGCTCCAAAAGATTGAGTGCTTCTTTCATTGAAGGGGAATCTGTGGACATGAAACTGATTGAGCTGAGCATCTTCAGCATTTCAGGATAGGCGGCTACAAGGTCATTTGTGCGTGTAATAAAAGTGATCAACAGATCGAATGTGGTGCCGAAGAGGGTGGTAAAAAGTCCGGTGAATACACCAAAAGCAAGAGCATGGTTCATTTGGATCGGCTCATCCTTGCCACTGATTCTTTTGTCGGCGTATAGGGCGAAAGCCACCGCGGCAGGAACCAGCACACAGCAGGAGAGTGATTTAATAACCGGTACTGTTGTCAGGACTCCCGCTGCAAATCCTGAAACCAGCGTTGGAAAATACTTACTTTGGATCATTGACACCATTCTGAAAATTGAATAAAAACCGATTCGAAATATATAAAAAGAGGAGGAATCCGCTTAACAGCCCTGTAAACGTGGCAGCCGGAAGGTTGTATTGCACCAGACCAGCCAGTTCCAGCGATTTATGTACAATCACAGGTGAAAATGAAAGCAGGAGGTATCTTCTTTTTAAGACCGGGAGGTATTGCCTCCCCAGAAAGAGTGCCGTGATCGAACCGGCAAACAAGCCTGAATAGATCCCGAGGCATCTCGCGCAGAGATGAAGAGGCATTCCTGAAATTTCGTAACAGCGGTCGGGTATACCGTGACAAATTCTGGAATAGAGTGATTTGGTGAACGGGTATATCCACGCTGTCGACTCAGATATGAATGGCAAAAATGACACCCCGGTCAGCAACATCAACGATAAAGGGATAACATATTTGCCGCGGAGCAACCGGGAAATTATTCGCCGCTCCTTCTGTATAACAGTATCGAATTCTCCGTGAGAATATAAAGTTTATCTCCGGAGATAATGGAATCGACAAAGTATAGATGCTCATCCAGGTCGAGTTTTTTGAAATCAAGGTTGTATCCATCGGGTGAGGCGAGTATCTCCCGCTTTGAAGTAAGGGTTACCATGCCTTCGTTTCCCTTCACGGAGATGAATTTACCTTCCAGTGGATATTTTTGAATAAAGCTGCCAAAATGGTCGAAAATCACTAATTCGTTTCCGTCAAGCGCGGCGAGTGAATTTTTAAGAGCTGTAATTTTTACAGGTCTGTCAAGGGTGTAAAATCCTGAATTGAAGCCACCAAAATTCCCTTTGTAATCGCCAAAAAAGCTGTAGTAAACAATCCTGTTGTTCTCACCATCGAGCACGTAAAGATCACCCAATGTTGAGACGGTTAACGAGCGGGGATAGCCGAACATTCCTTCCTGTGGAAAGACGTCCCTGCCGGAGACTGTTCCGGCGAGGTTCAGATTCTTGTCATATTTGTTGATCTTGTTATTCTCCTCATCAGCAACAAGCACATACACCGCTTCAGCGCAAATATCAACAGGTGATGTAAGCCCTCCGGCATCCCAGCCGTATCCCCCGGCGGTATTAAAGACCGCCCCCTCTTTACTGAGTTTGAGCACCTGACTCGCGCCGGCATCGGAGACGTAGAAAAATCCTTCGGGAGAGAGGGAAAACGAACTCGCGTGCTTGAAATTTCCGATCTCACCCTCCTTAATCCACGACGGGGATTGTGCCCTGAGGATGCTGCAAGTGACGAAGATCAATAAAAGGGGGGAAATTGAAAGTTTCATATACTTTTTAAATAATTTTCACATGTTACGTATTTATATTAATTTAGCTTAACGGAATTACGGTTTTTTCGAAAATTCCCTGGAGCCAACTGAAATATAAGCAGTATCTGAAGAAAAATGCACGAAAAAATTGCTGAACTTAGAGAAAAACGTGAGCTGGCAAAAAAGGGAGGTGGCGAGGAAAAGATCGCCAGGCAGCACCAGCAGGGTAAACTTTCCGCGCGTGAAAGAATCGAGCTGCTCCTTGATGAAGGAAGTTTTGAAGAGATCGATGTTTTTGTAAAACACCGTTCAAGAGATTTTGGTCTGGAGAAACAGACATATTATGGCGACGGTGTGGTTACCGGTTTCGGTACCATAGAGGGAAGACCTGTTGCCGTTTACAGCCAGGATTTTACAGTTTTTGGAGGTTCACTCTCCGAAACTCATGCCGAAAAGATCTGCAAGGTTATGCAGATGGCAATGAAAACAGGGATACCGGTAATCGGGCTTAACGATTCCGGTGGTGCCCGTATTCAGGAAGGGGTGGTAAGTCTTGGTGGTTACGCCGACATATTCCTCCTTAACACTTTGGCGAGCGGTGTGATACCACAGATAAGTGTTGTCTTGGGGCCCTGCGCGGGAGGTGCGGTTTATTCACCTGCCATAACAGACTTCATCTTTATGGTAAAAAATTCGAGCTACATGTTCGTTACCGGACCGAATGTCGTAAAAACGGTAACACATGAAGATGTAACTTTTGAAGATCTTGGAGGGGCTGAGACCCATTCCGTAAAAAGCGGAGTAGCACACTTTGCTTTTGACAATGAAATTGAAACCCTGATGAATGTCAGGCATCTAATGGGGTACCTTCCCCTGAATTACAAGGACAGACCACTGTCGCGGCCGTTCAAAAAGGAAACTATTAAGCGGGATGAGCGTCTAAATAATGTTATACCCGACAATTCCAGCAAGCCTTACGACATTAAGGAAGTGATCGGGTTAATAGTTGACGATGAAGAGTTTTTCGAGGTACACGCGAATTATGCTGAAAACATAGTTTGCGGGTTTGCCCGTCTTGGCGGAATGAGTATAGGAATTGTTGCCAATCAACCATCGGTGCTTGCTGGTGTTCTTGATATTAACGCCTCAGTTAAAGGCGCCAGGTTCGTCCGTTTTTGCGACGCCTTCAATATTCCGCTGCTTGTACTTGAAGACGTGCCCGGTTTTCTTCCCGGAACCGATCAGGAATGGAACGGGATAATAAGACACGGGGCAAAACTGTTGTTCGCGTTCAGCGAGGCGACAGTTCCCAAGATCACGGTTATTACCAGAAAAGCTTACGGTGGTGCTTACGATGTAATGAACTCGAAGCACATACGAGGTGATTTCAATTTTGCGTGGCCCTCGGCTGAAATTGCCGTTATGGGTCCAAAGGGCGCGGTGGAAATAATCTTCAAGAAGGAGATAGCTGCCGCGGAGGATCACGAAGCCGCTCTTAATGAGAAGCTCGATGAGTATATCAAAAAATTCGCGAATCCTTACACTGCCGCCGAAAGAGGTTTTATCGATGACGTGATAGAACCGGCGGATACCCGGATACGGTTGATCAACTCTTTTCAGTTGTTGAAAACCAAAAAGGATAAAAATCCCGGGAAAAAGCATTCAAACATTCCTTTATAGGAATTTTAATCGAACCAATAACTAATTATTTGTTCATTCAAAAAAGACAGAGGAGGTCTAATGCGTAAAGCAGTACTCCTGATATTTGCAGTTTCAGCCTTCGGGTTTTCCGGTTGCTTCTGGAGCACGGGGTCCGAAACCGCAGATACGCAGGTAACAATACCTGAAACGCAGCAGAACATCAGCACTCAAGACATCGTACCGCAGGAACTCGACAGAGCCTACGCTTATTATCAGCAGGCGGTTGAGAAATCAAAGAAAAATTCGACCCAGGAGGCAATAAAGAGCCTCACATCGGCAGTCGAAATTATCAACGTGCTTGACAATTACCCGGGCATTGAGTCCAATCCACGTTTCGCGGAGCTCAAATTCCTTATTATGGAGGAGACAGGCTCCCTCGTCAGCAACATCGACGAAAGCATCGAAGATGTGTCAGTTGACGCGTTCAAAGACATTCTGAAGAACGGTGACAGGGATCTGGTGGCAGGGCACCTGCTTGTCTCGCAATCCGAGATAGAATTGGTAGCTGCCGCAAATTCATCTGCCGGCTATAATTCCCACGAAATCCCCCTTGTTATCAACGATCAGGTTGAAAAGTGGATTTCATTTTACACCGGAAAAGGTAAAAACTTCTTCAAACAGTGGGTTGGCAGAACCGGTAAATTCTTCCCTGTTATCATCCCCATTCTCAAAGAAGAAGGTGTTCCCCTCGAACTCGCTTACCTCACGCTCATAGAAAGTGGTCTTAATCCTAACGCGCGGTCAATCGCCGGAGCGATGGGGCTTTGGCAGTTCATGAGAGGTACCGGGCAGATGTACGATCTTAGGGTTGACTACAGTGTTGATGAAAGAAAAGACCCTGTTAAAGCAACCAGAGCAGCCGCGAGACACCTCCGTGATCTGAAAAAATCGCTTGGTGACTGGCATCTCGCTCTCGCTGCTTACAACGCAGGCGAAGGACGTATCTCAAGAGCGATCAAGAGAGGTGACGGAGCCGACTTCTGGTCGATCCAGCAGTTACTTCCACAGGAAACCAGAAATTATGTTCCTGCTTATATCGCCGCAACGCTCGTCGCGATGGATCCTCTTAAATTTGGTCTTGGCGACGTAAGTTATCAGGAATCATTCGACTATGAGTCGATAAACGTGAATCAATCAACTCCCCTGATCGCCATCGCGAATTATGCAGGTGTTTCCCTGACAGATATCAAGGATCTGAATCCTGAACTTCTTCAGAACAACACCCCTGCCACCGGTCAATACCTCCTCAGAGTTCCGAAAGGTTCCACTGATAAAGTGATCGCCGGGTTACAGGGAAACGGTTCGAATGTTCAGTTCGCCTCTAATACCGAACCCGGTAGCGCGACTCTCAAATATACCATCAAAAGCGATGAAAACCTTCTTCAGGTAGCTCAGAAATTCAACGTGACAGTTTCTGAACTTAGAAAATGGAACAATATTTCAGCTTTTGAAAACGCGAGAAGCGGACAGGAACTCGTTGTTAACGTCCCTGCGTCAAAACTTGATTCTTACACTGCATTGGCCGGAACCACCGTTAAAACAGGTGCAACCACGACCACAGCCGCGGTTGACTCGAAAACATATTACCACACTGTAAAGTATGGTGAAACACTTGTAGAGATCGCCGACAAGTACAAAGTATCGGTTAATGATCTTAAATCGTGGAACGGTACCAAGATCAAAAACGGTCTCGTGTATGCAAATACACAACTTACGGTCTACACCGGTGGCAATGCTCCTGTAACCTATGGTGACAATACCGCGAGAACCACCGCAACTTTGAATACATACAAGGTTCAGTCAAATGACAACCTCGCCATGATCGCGGCAAAATATGGTGTAAACATTGACGATATCAAGACTTGGAACAACCTTACGAGTGATTATCTTCTCGCCGGTCAGAACCTTAAGATATATTCAAATAAAACTGTGACCGATGTAAAAACCCCGGTTGTAAACAAGAACAACACTTACTATAAAAACAATTCGAACACATATAAAGCACCTGCCAAGACAACAAAATCGAAGGGTAACACCTATGGTGCAAACTATAGTTCGAAGACCACTAAAAAAGCCGTGACTTCGACTACCGGTAAGACAAATAAACCTGCTGTTAAGCAGAGTACAACCGGAAAATCGAACAACAAGGCAACGACGAAGACAAAAACCGGAACCACTTCAAAGACCACAAAGAAGAAATAACGGTTCTTCGCCAAGACATATTGACCGTCAACGAAAGTTGAATGTAGGGGTGCCCTTAACGGGCTGAGATTAAACCCTTGAACCTGATCCGGGTAATACCGGCGTAGGGAACAGATTTAAGCCGCTTTTCAGCTACCCCTCTGAGAAGCGGCTTTCTCATTTTAAAGTAAAAAGGAAT
The DNA here is from genome assembly GCA_023433685.1 of Bacteroidota bacterium. Classification (GTDB taxonomy): domain Bacteria; phylum Bacteroidota; class Ignavibacteria; order Ignavibacteriales; family Ignavibacteriaceae; genus UTCHB3. The sequence continues at coordinate 5,561 of JAEYUD010000259.1, read as the reverse complement.
GTAAAATGATCAGGAAGTTACTGTTCGTTTTAATATTTATCACAGTGATCATTCAAGCTCAGGTTTCTTCGACCCTCGAGATAACCGTGCGTGATGCTGCCAGTGGAAGCACCCTCCAGGGGGCTGTAATAAAGTTTGAAGACCTCCCGTTTGCCGGAGTGACCAACGGTGAAGGAAGATTCGTGTTAAGAAACATGCCTCCCGGTGAGTGGCGAGTCATCTGTTCTTATGTAGGGTACAAGACCCTTAGGGAGGTAATAAACGTTTCAGGTGATAAAAGCACCATCATTTTCAATTTAAATCAGGATGTAGTCTCGACTCCTGAAGTGGTGGTCACGGGTACCAGGGCCGGTGAAAAGGGGAGCAGCATCTCTTTTTCAAACCTCTCGAAAGCAGAGATCGAAAGATTATCGGTAACCAAAGACATTCCGGCGATCCTTAATTCACTCCCGTCAACTTCGTTTTATTCGGAATCCGGTACAGGTATCGGCTACGGTTATATCAGAATCCGTGGTTTTGATCAGCGGCGGATCTCAGTTCTTGTTAATGGCGTACCGCAGAATGATCCGGAAGATCATTCAGTTTACTGGTTGAATTTTTATGATCTCGCCAATTCTCTTGAGGATGTGCAGGTGCAGAGGGGAGCAGCCCTTTCATTTTACGGGCCCCCGTCAATTGGCGCTTCAATAAATCTTGTGACCAACAAACCATTTGTTGAGCCGGGTGCCGCCTTCGAGGTTGGAACCGGAAGTTTTAATACACGGAAATACTCTCTAAGTGCAAATTCGGGTCTTCTTGCCGACAGATTCATGATCAGGGTAAGGGGCACAAAAGTTGAAACCGATGGCTACAGGGAGTGGTCTTGGGCGCAGGTTTACAGATTTTTTGTGAGTGCGTCATACTTCGATGATGTTCAGTCAGTATCTGTAAGCACATTCGGCGGACCTCAGGAAGACGGGCTTGCATTTTACGGGATCAGCAAGAAAAGCAATAATGATGAGAATCTGCGGCGCTACAATTATGGTCTGACCTCACAGGACAGGGAAGTTCTGAATCAGCCTCAGATATCATTAGTGCATGATCTTAAGCTTGGTGAAAATCTTTGGCTGAAAAACATTTTGTTCTTTATGTCGGGCGATGGTTTCTTTGATTTTAACGCGAGCTACGGTTCAAATTCATATTTCAGGATCGATCCGGCGATCGTCATTCCCGCCGATATAATGATGAGGGCTTTTGTTGATAACGACCAGTACGGTTGGCTGCCACAGATCGAGTACCGCTACAGTTCCGGTAAGCTCCTCGCGGGAGGTGAGGTACGTATTCACAGGTCACTTCACTGGGGAAGAATTGAATCAGGTTCAGGTCTCCCTTCAGATATTGTGGGAGATAAAGGAGATAAACACTTTTATGAGTATAGAGGCGGAAAGGATATCTATTCCGGTTTTGTCGGTCTCCAGCAAAACCTCAACGATAAACTTGGTCTTTCGCTGAAACTTCAAATGGTATACCAAAAGTACAGGCTGTTTGATGAGAAATATGTGGGAACTGATTTCTCAACCCCATATTTATTTGTCAATCCACAAGCCGGCATCAGCTATCGCTTGAGTGACTTTGTCGCCCTGTATGGTTCTATAGCCCTTACAAAGCGGGAACCACCACTTAAGAACCTCTATGAGGCAGAGTCGGCAAGTTGGGGCGTTGTCCCACAGTTCAGCAAGAATCCCGATGGTTCATACGATTTTTCCGATCCGCTTGTGAAACCTGAAACACTTCTGAATATTGAGGTGGGCACAAGACTCACGTGGGAACGGTTTAACGGCAGTATAAACTTCTATTATATGAATTTTGAAAATGAGATCGTTCCATCAGGAGGATTGGACAAATTCGGACAACCGAGGGTGGGCAACGCGGGAAAAACACTTCACGTGGGAATTGAGATAGAAGGTACAGTGAGGCTACCCTGGCACTTGCAGTTGGGTTTTAACGGTAATATCAGCAGGAACAGATACGTTGACTTTACCGAATATGATGGCACGGGAAGTCCACTCTCGCGCGTGGATAATTTCATTGCCAACGCACCGGAATTTATTCTTAATGCCTCACTCGAATATGCGGGTGAGCGTTTCTTCGCGGGGGTTCACCTGAACCACACCGGGGTTCAGTACACCGATAACTCTGCCAACCCGGGTAGATCGATCGATGATGAAGTAACTGTTGACCCGTTCATCGTTGTTAACCTCTCGGCAGGTGTAAATTACAGATTGTTCAGCACCACCATCAGATTAACATTTGAATTGAACAACCTGTTCGATAAAAAATATCTGATGAATGGTTTCGGTTGGGACAACTTTTTCCCTGCCGCGGGAAGAAATCTCATGACCACCCTGAAAGTGGAGATCTAGCATGACAGGTTGCATTATCCTGGCAAACGGAAGAGCACCCGCCAAAAAATATTTCGATCATTTCTATCTGCACGGATACTCCTGGCTGATCTGCGCGGATGGCGGCGCCAATTCCGCACGAGAGATGGAATTGGTGCCCGACCTGATAGCCGGCGACCTCGATTCGATAACCGGTGAAAATATTGAATTTTTCCGACGGCTCTGTGATATCAACCGGATAGAGAGTCAGGATGATACTGATGTCGAGAAATGTCTTAAACTTGCCATCAATATGGGTTTTACGCATTGTATTCTGATGGGAGGAACCGGAGATAGACTCGATCACTCTTTTAACAACATAGGGATCGCGTTGAAGTATAACGGCCGGATTAAAATTTCGATGTTAAGTGAAACTTCTCTGATGATGATAGTTGAAGGGAAGACAGTAATTAATGGTATAAAAGGAGAGACTGTTTCCCTTTTCGGCATTGACGGAGAAACCAAATTCACAACCGCCGGTCTGAAATACCCTCTGGATCACGAATCTTTGCAGTTTGGTGTAAGGGACGGAACCAGTAACGTGGCAACAGAAGGAGAATTTAGCGTACTGGTTGAAGGTGGAGCCGGGATACTCTTCAGGGAAATTGAAAAAGTTATCGAAAGCGGTGCTCTTGACTCCGATTGACTGGGCAATAATAGGTTTTGTGCTTGCAGGTACCGTCGGAGTGGGATTCTACACAGCGGGCAAGAGCAAGCATACTGACGATGATTATATTGTCAGCAGCAGGGAAATGGGGCTGTTTGCTTTCGTTGCTGTGAATGTCAGTACCTGGTATGGTGGAATTCTTGGGATTGGAGAGTACTCATACCGTTATGGAATTTCCTCATGGTTCACTCAGGGGCTTCCATATTATCTCTTTGCCTTTCTGTTCGCGTTTGTCTTCGCCGGCAGGGTACGAGCGACGGGACTCCTTTCGATTCCGGCTAAGATCAAAGCCGAGTATGGCGGCAAGATCGCCATTATTGCTTCTGTTCTCGTTTTCATCATAACTTCACCTGCACCTTATTTGCTGACCGCGGCACAGATAGTTGCAACAATTTTTGGTACTTCTGTCGACGCGATGATGGTGTTGATGCCTGTACCTTTGATAATTTATCTGACCATCGGAGGTTTCAGGTCCAACATTAAAGTTGATGTGTTCCTTTTCTTTTTCATGTTCGCGGGTTTTTTTGCGGCGGTATTTTATCTGTCGGGTGAACATGGTGGGATGGAATTCCTTAACGCGAACCTGCCCCCGGGGCATCTCTCGATAACCGGCGGGAGCAGTTTCTTCTACCTTTTGGTTTGGTATCTGGTCGCGGCCTGGACCATTGCCGATCCAGGTTTTCATCAAAGGGTTTATTCAGCGAAGAGCGCCGGAGTTGCCCGCAATGGCATTTTGATCTCCATTCTGTTGTGGTTCGTTTTCGACTTCTTTTCGAACACTTCCGGTCTCTATTCGCGCGCGCTTGAGCCCGATCTCACCGATCCGGTATCAGCGTTCCCGGTGTTAGCGATCGAGCATCTTCCTGCCGGGATCCGGGGGCTCTTTCTCGCGTCACTTTTCGCCACTGTCTATACCACTTTAAACAGTTTTATTTTTCTCAGCGGGGTCACTTTTTCAAACGATATCATCAGGGAAGTGGTACCGGAGGATAAATTCAACTTAAAGCTCTACTCTTTTATCGGCATGTTCATTTCTACTGCAATTGCCGTGGCGCTTGGGATCGGTTTCAGATCGATCGTGGATATCTGGTATTATATCGGGTCCCTTTTTGTGCCCTCCTTGATATTTTTAATCACCGGAGCGTATTTCCCGCGGGTGAGACTTGGCAATAAAGCGACAATAATACAGGTTCTGTCGGTTCCAGTCTCCGGAATGCTTTGGCTCGTTTTCAGGAATGAACTTGACCCATCGGGATACCTCTATCAGATCGAACCGATGATCACGGGTTTATTAACCGGTTCGCTTTTTTATCTTCTGTTGCCCTCCAAAAAGCAAAAATAACTCGTTTTACTTTCGTAAATTGTGGATTATTTTCGGAATTAATTTTAAGTAACATGACTACCAGAAGAGAATTTCTCAGAGCTTTGGGTGTGGTTGGCGCGCTTGCAGCCACCGGCGTGGGCACCATTTCACTATCAGCATGCAGTAACGGCAAAGGGAAGCCCAATGAAAAGGAAGTTGAGGGTCCCGAACCAAAACCACCCGTTGACAATCCCTGGAAAGACGGTGATACAGAGATTATGATGGCTACGTTCCTTGGAAACGAGTTTCGTCGTTTTTACGGGAAGGGAGACATAAGTAAATTAAAAGTTAAATCGAAGTTCCGGCTTGGATGCTCTGAATCTGTGGTGGGCTCGAGGAGAAAATCCTTCTGTGGTGCCGGTTGGACAGGGCAGCCGACTGTCTACATCGAAGGTGGCAAGGTAATGCTCGTGCTCGGAGGTTATGACCAGTATCTGCGTAAATTTGAAGCAGCAGGTCTGAAAGAAGTATGGCGATATAAAAACGATGATATTATGAAAGGCTCCGGCACTGTTTACATTGATAAAACAGCACCTGAGCAAGACCGGATAGTGCTTCTCCAGGGAAGCAGGCTTGGAAACGGAAATACAGTAGCCGGATCGAAAATCGTTCCAAGTTTCAGGGCTATCTCATACAGAACCGGAAAAGAGCTGTGGCGTTTCAATGTCCCAAAAACAGTTTGTTACAGTCGTGATAACGACAGTTCACCTCTTGATCTTGGAAATGGTGTTCTGTTTAACGCCGGTGAGAGCGGTTACGGGTTTTTCCTAAGCAGCAAAGTTAGTGACGCGGCACTTCTTGACGGAATTAAACAGCCAAAAGTATTGGGCAAGGTAAAACTTTACGAAGACAATGATGCTGTAAAACACGGCAATAATATTGTTGTTGAGGCAAGCCCCTGCAGGCTTGGTGACAGAGTGTTTATTGCGTCAGGAGCGGGACACATTTATGGCGTTGATATCAAGAAAATGGAGATCGACTACGATTACTATACCGGATCAGATATCGATGGCTCAACAGTTGTGACAAAAGAGAACATGATCCTCGCCTCGATCGAGAAGCAGTACATCCCCGGCAGGTGAGGGATCGTAAAACTTGATCCGTCGAAGCC